>NZ_MUGV01000012.1:0-117597 GCF_002217275.1 Flavobacterium frigidimaris | reverse complement strand
AAAATAGCGACTTTATAAACAATTGTATGTTAATAACCCGTTAAACTCACAAAAACGACGTCTAAAACTTAAATAAAGCTTAAAAATCAACAATTATTCAAAAGATGAGTTAAGAGATGGAAGAAGCAAAAAAAGGTCTTAAAATTAAATTATGAAGGTCACTTTTAATTAAAATTATCTATTAAAATATAAATATTAATAGTTTTTATATATAATAAATATAATCTTGTAAATTTTAATTATTGATCGTTAAAATTGATATAATGAAATTTACTTTTAATTTCGACAAGAATTCAAAGCTTTTGCAAAAGAAGCTTGAAAATAGCAACTTTATAAACATTCCGTTGTTAATAAGCTCTAAAGAAGGCTAAAAGAAGAGCTAAAACTAAAATAAAGCTTCTCTTTTAATTATTTTCTGAAAGACGAATTCTGTATCCGAAGAAGTAAAAAAACCGTTTAAAATCAATTTATATGGGTCACTTTTAATATAAAATTTTTATAAAATTTCACTTTTGAATAGAAAATATAAATAATAAAAAAAGCGCTTATAAAAAGCGCTTTTCAATAGATTTTAATGATGTTATTTCTTTACCATTTCAGAAAAAATTTCAATTTCTCGCTCTGAAGCATTTTTTGGAGGATTAGAATATAATTTTAAAATTTCATCTTGAAATTGATCTCTAAAATTTTCAACTTCTAAATCACGTAAATTTAAAAGTGCTTTTGATCGAACAAAAGAAGATTCACTTCTTAATGACATTGTATATAATTTTTTGATATCCTCTTCTTCAAAATCAGCAGATTTCAAATGAGAATATTTCAAAATAAACTGAGCAAATAACAACGAAGCCTTATTATTGTTAATATTTTTCTTTAATGAATTTTGCAACAACGAAAAACTTGAAACATTTTTGATGCTCTCCCCTATTGCACTTTCAATTGCAATACGTTCCGGCTTAGTTTCAACTTTAAAATATTTATTAATATCTTTTAAAGAATTATTGATACTATTTTCTTCCTTTTTACCTTTTTCTTCCCAGGCATCTTTCAATCCAACAGTTTTGTTAAATACTAATTTTGAAGCAGTTGAATCTTTATCAACAGTAAAATAACCTAAACGTTGAAATTGAAATTTATCTTCATTTTGAGCAGTTGCCAAACTTGGTTCTACAAATCCTTTGATGATTTCTAATGAATTTGGATTCACAAAATCTAAGAAATTCTTGTCTTTATAACTGTCCGGAGCTTCATCTGTAAACAAACGATCGTACATACGAACTTCTGCTTCAACTGCATGCTGAATAGAAACCCAGTGTAGAGTTCCAGATACTTTTCTTTGACTTGCTTCTGTTCCGCTTCCGCTTAAAGAATCGGTATCATAAGTAACATGAATTTCTGTAATATTTCCTGCCGCATCTTTTATAACACTTTCTCCTTTAATGATATATGCATTTTTAAGACGTACTTCTTTTCCTAAAGTCAAACGGAAAAACTTCGCTGGAGCTTCTTCTAAAAAGTCTTCTCTTTCAATGTATAATTCACGGGAAAAAGGTACTTTTCTGAAACCGGCATTCTCATCTTCCTGATTATTTTCTGCTTCCAACCACTCCTCTTTTCCTTCAGGATAATTTGTAATTACCAATTTTACCGGATCTAAAACAGCCATTACACGAGGTACAATTTTGTTCAGATCTTCACGAATACAGAATTCTAAAACCGATACATTGATTAAATTATCACGTTTTGCAATACCAATTGTATTCGCAAAATTACGCAATGAAGCAGCTGTATAACCACGTCTTCTTAACCCTGAAATAGTTGACATTCTAGGATCATCCCAACCGTTAACATGCTTTTCTTTAACTAGTTGCTGTAGTTTTCTTTTACTAACAACGGTATGTGAAAGATTACGTCTTGCAAATTCTCTTTGCTTTGGACGAATCTGATTTTCATCAATAATCTGGTCTAAAAACCAATCGTATAATTCACGGTGAGGCAAGAATTCAAGTGTACAAAAAGAGTGTGAAATCTCTTCTAAATAATCACTTTGTCCATGTGCCCAGTCGTACATTGGGTAAATTTTCCAATCGTCTCCGGTTCTATGATGATGTCTGTGTAAAATCCTGTACATAATAGGGTCACGCATCAACATATTCGTAGATTTCATATCTATTTTTGCACGAAGAATATGAGTTCCAGCCTCAAACTCGCCGTTTTTCATTCTTTCGAATAAATCTAAATTTTCTTCAACAGAACGATTTCTATACGGACTATCTGTTCCAACAGTAGATGGAGTACCTTTTTGAATCGCCATATCTTCAGAAGACTGACTATCAACATATGCTTTATCTTTTTTAATTAATAAAACGGCCCAATCGTACAATTGTTGAAAATAATCTGAAGCATAACGTTCTTCTGCCCAGGTATAACCCAGCCATTCGACATCTTTTTTAATAGCGTCAACAAATTCCTGCTCTTCTTTTTCTGGATTTGTATCGTCAAAACGTAAATTTACAGGAGACTGATAATCAATTCCTAAACCAAAATTTAAAGCAATAGAACTTGCGTGTCCGATATGCAAATAACCGTTTGGTTCTGGTGGAAAACGAAAATGAAGTTTAGTTTGTGAAAGACCTGATTTTAAATCTTCCTCTATGATTTGTTCAATAAAATTGAGTGATTTCTCTTCTGATGCCATTATTTTATAGTAATTTTAGCAAAGATAAAAAAAAGGTTTCAGGTTTCAGGTTTAAAGTTACTTAACTGGCATTAAACCTGAAACTTTAAACTTGAAACTAAATTTATTAGTATTTTTGTATAAATATTGAAGTTATGAGACAATTAACTGTTACAATTCCAGACGATTTTTACGAAACTTTTATTAGTTTTTTCAAACATGTTCCAGATGTTTCTATAAATGAAACTCAAGAGAATGAAATTCCGCTTTGGCAGCAAGAAATGGTTTTAGATCGAATCAAAAATGCTAAACCAGAAGATTATATAAGTTGGGAAGAATCTAAAAAAAAGCTTAACGCTAAATGGAATAAATAAATGTTGGAAATAATTATTCTCTTACGTGCTGACCTGGAAGCAGATGAGATTGCTGAATATTATGAATCTTTATCTAACGGATTAGGAACAAAATTCATAAATGAATATCAGGATTATGTAGAAACTTTAAAAACATTTCCTTTTTTTGAAGAAAAATATAATGTAGTTCGTACTTTACCTTTAAAGAAATTCCCTTATACAATTCATTTTACGGTTGATGAAAATGAAAAAATCGTTTCAATACAAGCTGTAACATCAAACTACCAAGATCCAAACACTACAAGAATAAAACTATAAAAATGGGAGTTATAAAACTTAAAAACATCCGTACTTTTTCCTACCATGGATGTTTAATTGAAGAAGGAAAAATTGGATCAGACTATACTGTTGATCTAAAAATTAAAGCCAATTTACAAAAATCAGCACAAACAGATCATCTTCTTGACACTGTTGATTATGTACATTTGAACAAAATTGTTACCGAAGAAATGGCAATTCGTTCGCATTTATTAGAACATGTGGCGAAAAGAATCAACATTCGTGTTCTGGCAGAAATACAAATGATAGAAAAAACTACAGTTTGGGTTTCTAAAATAAATCCTCCTATTGGTGGTGATGTTGAATCAGTTACTATAAAAATGACGGAAACTAGAAAGTAATTCTTTCGCTCAGAAAACTAATTTTTTTAAAATAGTTACTTTTAAAGTTTTGAATTTTAAAGATTTTAGTTACTTTTGCCATCCGTTCAAGCAATGGCGTCGTGGCCGAGCGGCTAGGCTGGGCTCTGCAAAAGCTCCTACTCCGGTTCGAATCCGGACGATGCCTCCAGAAGACCTTCAGAAATGTATCTCTTTTTTTATGTTTAATTTTTACTCATTTTTGTCATTGCGAGGAACGAAGCAATCTCATTCCTATAATCCGTATATATTGATATACTACACGAGATTGCTTCGTTCCTCGCAATGACAAAAAAACAGACTTTTAAACATAAAAAAACCTCTGCTTTAGAGAGGTTTAAAATATAATTCCAGTATCATTATCTTACTATTTTATAAAGCTTTTCAAGCTCTGATGGTAAACCAAAAGTATGAGTGTCAACTTTAGTTCCCAAAAATTGAGATTCTCCACAACCATTACAAATCTTGGCAATACCAATTATAGAATCATTTTTTTTTAAAATAAATATATCCCTATATTTTGGAATGCAGCTTGCTACATCTGGTGATAAAGAATCATTTTGTGTAAAAATTGTCTCTACTTCTTTCTTCTTTTCTTTAGTTAATTCTGTTTTAACAAAATGAAATTTTAATAAATCAGATTCAAAATTTGGTTCTGAAATAGTTTGAGGATAATTACCACTTAATAAACTACTTAACTTAATTTGATTATCAACAATTCTCTTTTTTCTGAGAATGTCATAAACCGAAAAATCAGAAATATCTAAATAATAGTGATCAATTTTATCTGCAATAAAAAAAGGTTCTAGATCCTTCTTTACAACTTCTTCCTTTTTAATTTCAGTTTTATTCGAGTTATTACAACTAACAAAAATCACAATTAAAATAAGTAAAAGTCTTTTCATGTAATTAAATATGACTACTTCTCAATCTTCTCAAAAGCATTTTTAACCATTTCTTTTTCTTTTGGAAACCAACCCTGGATCATTAAAGCAAATCCAAAAACCATTAAAACAATGCTTATAATTTTCTTTATTTTAAGAATATTATTGGGTGTCATTTTAGATTTTAATTGTTTGGCTAATAGTATTTTAATACAATCTACTAATAAATAAGTAACAATAACAGCAGTGAAAAAAGTAATCATTCTGGAGTTTTGCATTTCTAATTTTGGTCCGACAGAAATGATAACAGCCAGCCAAAAACCTAATACTCCTATGTTAATAACGTTCAGTAAAAAACCTTTTATAAACAAACTTCCATAATTTCTTTTGATGATATCGCGATCAATTTCTTCATCATCTATTTTTTCTTCATTTTTTAATCTTACGAAAGAAATTACACCATAAGCCAGCATAATTATTCCGCCAAAAATGAAAAGTGCCGGTTTATCTTTTAAACTCTGAATTAATCTGTAACTTCCTAAATACGCGATGGCTATAAAAAAAATATCACCTAATACTACACCAAAATCAAAGACTATTGCAGCTCTGAATCCTTTTGTAATACTGGTTTCCAGTAATATAAAAAATACTGGACCTACCATAAAACTTAAAAAAAGTCCCCATGGCAGTCCAGCCAAAATATCATTTATCATTCAAATAGAATTATTATTTCACTTCTTCGATTTTACCTCCAAAAACCGTTTTTTGATTAATTTGTCTAGGTTTTCCGTAAATGTAAATAGAGCCTCCTGCGCTTACTTTTGCATCAACAAGCGTAGTAGCATTCACATCTGCTTTTCCTCCCGCAGAAACGCTTACTGTAGTTTGAGAGGTAACTAATTTGCTAGCTAATAAAAAACCACCAGCTCCTAAACTTGCATCCTGGTTTGAAGCTTTCCCTGTCAAAGTAATTTCTCCTCCAGAAACTGAACTTACTTTTAGTTTATCAACATCTAAATCTACATTAATTTTACCGCCTTCCTGAGCACTTACCTTAAATGAAGTTGCTTTTACAGGTTCTGTGCTTGTAACAAGGGCACCTTCATTAACATCAATAAGTTCTATGTGTTTATAATACAATGTAATATCAAGCTCATCTCCAGATAATGGTTTAGATATAGTCATTCTTATTTTTAAGGTACCTTTTTTGTTGATAACCTCTACTTCTGATTCACGAGCTCCTTTAATGACCACTTTATTGTCTGAAGACGCTACTAATTTAACATGAAGTTTATCAAAAACTTTTACTTCATCAAAATCTCCTACTTCTTTCGTTACCTGTGCAAATGACATTTGTACAAATAAAATTGCAACACCAATTAATAACTTTTTCATATCTCTCTATTTTAATTTAACAACTATTCTGCTCGTCGCAAAAAATGAAAATCCAGTTGTTTCTTCACTAAATCGGCATTTTTTACTTTAACATAAATTTCATCTCCTAATTGCAATATGCTGTTTGAAGTAGCTCCAACCAAAGCATATTGTTTTTCATCAAAAGTGTAATAATCATCTTTTATTTCTCTGATTCTTACCATTCCTTCGCATTTATTCGAAACAATTTCAACATAAATTCCCCATTCTGTAACTCCTGAAATAACGCCCAAAAATTCTTCGTCCTGGTGATCCTGCATGTATTTAACCTGCATGTATTTGATACTGTCGCGCTCAGCATTGGTTGCTAAACTTTCCATATTGGAACAATGCAGACATTTTGTTTCGTAGATTTCTTCGTTTACAGAAGCACCTCCATCTAAATAAAATTGCAGCAAACGATGTACCATAACGTCAGGATAACGACGAATTGGCGAAGTAAAATGGCTATAATAATCAAAAGCTAAACCATAATGTCCAATATTTTCTGTTGAATATTTGGCTTTACTCATACTTCTAATCGCTAGAGTATCAATTAAATTTTGCTCTTTTTTACCATTCACTTCTTCCATCAAGGCATTCAATGATTTTGAAATATCGCCTTTGTTTCTGAAATCAATTTTATAACCAAATTTAGCAATTACGGTTTGCATCGCAATTAATTTATCTTCATTTGGTTCATCGTGAATCCTGTAAATAAATGTTTTCTTCTGTTTTCCAATGTACTCAGCTACTTTTCTATTCGCTAAAAGCATGAATTCTTCAATAAGATGATTGGCATCTTTAGAAACTTTGAAGTACACTCCTTCTGGCTCTCCTTCAGGATCTAAGTTGAATTTTACTTCTACTTTATCAAAAGAAATGGCTCCATTGGCCATTCTTTTCTTTCTTAAAATCTTAGCTAATTCATCTAATTTTAAAGTGGCTTCCACAATTTCATCTGAAACAACATACGATTCTCCTGTAATTGAAATATCAACCGGAATTGTATTGTCTTTTGTTTCAATGATATATTGCGCTTCTTCATAAGCAAATCGCTGATCTGAATAAATTACTGTTCTACCAAACCATTGGTTAATAACCTGCGATGTTTCAGAAACTTCAAATATGGCAGAGAATGTATATTTCTCTTCATTTGGACGTAATGAACAGGCAAAATTAGATAAAACTTCCGGAAGCATTGGTACTACTCTATCAACCAAATAAACCGAAGTTGCTCTTTGATATGCTTCATCATCTAAAATTGTTCCTTCTTCTAAATAATACGAAACATCGGCAATATGAATACCTATTTCGAAATTTCCATTTTCTAACTTTTTGAAAGACAAGGCATCATCAAAATCTTTTGCATCTTTTGGATCGATCGTGAATGTCAGTGTATCACGCATATCACGACGTTTTGCAATTTCAGATTCCTGAATCGAAGTATCTATTTTTTGTGCAAATACTTCTACTTCTACCGGAAAATCAGATGGTAAACCATATTCAGCTAAAATGGCATGAATCTCTGTATTGTGTTCTCCAGGTTTTCCTAAAACTTTAATCACAGATCCAAACGGACTATCCGCTCTTTTAGGCCAGTCTTCAATCGTAACTAATACAACATCACCATTTTCTGCTTCACCAATTTTATCTTTCGGAATAAAAATATCCGTATACATTTTAGGATTTGCTGTTGATACAAAGGCAAAATTGGCCTGAATATCTATTACACCAACAAACTCTGTTTTATTTCTTTCAATTACTTCAATTACTTCTCCTTCAGGTCTTTTCCCTTTTCTTCTGTTATAAACGTAAACTTTTACTTTGTCTTTGTCTAGTGCACGATTCAAATTATTGGTCGGAATAAAAACATCTTCAGTAAAATCAGGACAAACAAAATAGGCCGTTTTTCTGCTGGTCATATCAATGGTTCCTTCGTAATAATCCTGACTTTCGGCTTTCACTAAATATTTTCCAGGTTCGGTTTCTATAATTTTCTTTGAAGCAGCCAGAATTTTTAAATCTTTTATAATCTGATTTCTGCTTTTTGTATCATCAAGTTCTAACTTTGCTCCTATTTGTTTGTAGTTGAATGCTTTATTTGGGCTTTGCGATAAAATTTTTACTATCTTACTAGAGAAATCTTTCTCATTTTTTATCGGCTTTCTAATTTTCTTACTCATATATCTTTTCTTAAAAAGTTAAAATTACAAATAAGATATCAGATTATAGATTTTAACAAATAAATTATTAAAAAAATAACTTTCGTATCTTTATAAAAATACCTTGTATGGAAAGCTTTAAAACCATCGCCATATTCAATTACCAGCACGAAACCGTTGTTCTGAAACACTTACTAGAACAAGAAGAGATTCCGTATTTTTTTGAAAACGAAATGACGCTCTCTGTGGCTCCAATGTATTCGGCAGCATTGGGTGGAATCAAACTGAAAGTTCATCCAAACGATTTCGAAGAAGTTCAGCAAATTCTGGACAATCTCAACAGTCCACTCAAAATCGTTTAAACCGTTCTATTTTTTCAGTTTCAATTTTTTTTTCTTTTAAAACTTTTCAAAGTTGTCAACATATATTAAATACAACAAAAAGAAAAATTTAATTTAAATTAATTTATGGTTGTTATTATAGCTTGTTAATATGTGCAATAATTTTATTTTTAATTGTATTGAAATGAAGTTTTGCTTACTTATATAGAGTTATCAACATACTTATATTTAGCTAAAAGATTAATTTATAAGACTTTTTGTATTTTAATTAACAACGGTTGACAACTAAAAAGGGATTCATTTTGTAGATAAGTTCATATGTTGATATTTGTTGAAAATGGCATTTTTGATATTGATAACTTTTCTAAAAATTTCTCAAACTTTATTAGGTTTTTTGATTCCGGTTTTGGATTAGGTTTTTTTATGACACGACCAAAAAAAACTTCTAATATTCTATCTGAACTTATTAACAAATAATGTTAATTTAAAGTTAACTGAATATCAACGAATTAGCTTTTGGTATTAACAATCTAAAATTTTAACAGAAATAATGTTTATTTCTAATTGATATTCAGCTAATTATAGAGATATTAAAATTGTTAATAACGTTAAGGTTTTGATATAAAGCGTGTTGTAAATGGGGTGTATTTTACCACAAAGAATACAAAGTTTTTACGCAAAGTTAATAAAGTTTGGATCTATATATACGTATTAATTTGTGTCAAAAGGTCACAAAGTTTAATGCATATACTAAGTAGTTTTCGCCACGAATTCACAAATTTTTAGTTTTATAGAATTCGTGAATTCGTGGCGAAAAAATTTAATTTCCTTTTTAAACATGTTTGTAATTGTTTGGTTAAATTTGCATAACACAACTAAATAGTATTTACAATGAAAATTTCGATAGGAAACGACCACGCAGGACCAGATTATAAAAAAGCAATTGTTGCGATGCTTAAAGCAAAAGGATATGAAGTAACTAATTACGGCACAGATTCTGAAGACTCTGTTGATTATCCTGATTATGGACATCCGGTTGCAAATGATGTATCTGAAGGAAAAGCTGATTTTGGAATCGTAATCTGCGGAACCGGAAACGGAATAGCCATGACGGTTAACAAACATCCAAAAGTAAGAGCTGGTTTATGCTGGACTAAAGAAATTGCAGCTTTAGTTCGTTTGCATAATGATGCTAATATTATAAGTATTCCGGCGCGTTTTACGTCTATTCCACAAGCGGTAGAAATGGTAGAAACTTTTTTAACTACAGCATTTGAAGGCGGAAGACACCAAAACAGAGTAAATAAAATCGCCTGTTCGTAAAAATTTAAAAAAATCGGGTGCTACGCACCAGTAGAAATAAACACACCGGGCGGATTTTTAAATTCATCCGGTTTTTTATTTAATGTTTTTAAAAATACAGTATTTAAATACTTGTTATATAATAAGTTATGTAGTTATTAACAATATAATTGTTTAAATCTTATCAGTTAATTTAAGATAAACCAACACAATCTGAATCAAAAGAATCCCAGAAAACTTCACAATAAAAGAAGTTTTACTCGTTTTATGTCTAAAGAATAACATAGCTAGTAATAAACCGAATGTTCCGCCAATCGCTTCCAGGAAAAACAATGTGTTTTCAGGAATTCTTCGTTTGTTTTTTTTTGCTTGATGTTTATCAAAACCTGCAAGTAGAAAAACGAAAATATTAATAAATAAAAACGACACTAATAAAACTTTCATTGGCTTAAAATTAGAAACAAAGGTATTATTTTGGCCAAATTATATTATAAAAATAGTATATAATAACTTTCATAAAAAGGACTCAGTAATTCAAAAGAAGTAAATAATGCGAGATTTTACGAGAATCTCGCATTATTTATTACTTTAGCATAAAAATAACTTTATGTTAGAACATCCACCAATATCGAGATACGATAATAATACGATAAGTTTACTTACTCAGCTTACATTGTCAGGGGAATTGAAAGAAATCAACGATGAATATTTATATTGGGATAAAGTTAAATATAAAACAAAATCTATTGAATCTGAACAATATTGGAATGCTATTAAATTATCTCGATCATTAAATAAGCAAAATATTTTATTTGGAACATATTCTTTTAACTTTAACGTTACTGATTATATTCTTAGACTTTTACATCATTTTGATTTACATATCGGAGGAAATTTAGGAAGCAATATAGGTATAAATGATACTGACAAAAATAAATTTCTCATAAGTTCAATAATGGAAGAAGCTATTTCAAGTAGTCAAATGGAAGGTGCAAATACCACTAGAAAAGCGGCAAAGGAAATGATTCAAAAAGAACGTAAACCGAAAAATAAATCAGAACAGATGATTATGAATAATTATTTCACAATGAGATATATTGTTCAACATAAAAAGGATAGTTTAACACCAGAGAATCTTTTATACATTCATAAACTTATTTCTAATAATACATTAGAAGATATTGAAGATGAAGGAAGATATAGAGAGAACAACGATATTTATGTGGTAAACTATTCAAATAGTGAAGTAGTACACACACCACCAAAAAATGAAGAAATACAAAAGTTAATTAATGACTTATGTTTGTTTTTTAATGAAGAACAAAAAACTTTTATTCATCCAATTATTAAAGGAATTATAATTCATTTTATGATTGGTTGGATACACCCATTTTCTGATGGAAATGGTAGAACAGCAAGGGCTCTATTTTATTGGTATATGCTCAAAAATGGTTACTGGCTGACAGAATATTTAACGATTTCTACTATTATAAAAGATACAAAAGTGCAGTATGAAAAAGCTTTTTTGTATTCAGAAATTGATCAAAATGACCTTACTTACTTTATAACTTATCATATAAAAACAATGGAGAAGGCATTTACAGCATTGAAGGAATATATTGGTAGAAAACAAAATGAAGTAATTCAAGCGGCAAAATTCATTAAGATACCAAATGTGAATGAGCGTCAAGCACAAATTTTAAAAATCTTAAACGAAGATTCTGATAGGGTTTTAAGTAGTAAAGAAATAGAAAATAGATTTGGAATTTCAAATTTTACGGCTAGAACAGATTTAAATAATCTTGAAAATTTAGGTTTTTTAGAAAAAATACAAGTTAATAAAATAAAACACAATTTTATTAAATCAAAACAGTTTAATAAAATTTTAAAATCATATAAATTATAAAAATTGCGAGATTCTCGTTAAATCTCGTAATTTTTACATATTTTTTTTAATCCATAATAAATGACTAACATACAATTCATTGCCAAGACTGTTCAAACAGCGCCAATTAACATTCAAAACACGGTAAAATTATTAGAGGAAGATTGTACGATTCCGTTTATTTCCCGTTACCGAAAAGATACAACCGGAAACCTGGATGAAGTGCAAATTGAGCTAATTGCCAAACTTCAAAAAGAGTATGAAACGATTGTAAAACGTAAAGAAGCAGTTTTAAAATCGATTGAAGAGCAAAAAGCACTTACTCCGGAATTGAAACAAAAAATCGAGCAGAGTTTTGATTTGCAGGAAATTGAAGATTTTTACCTTCCCTACAAAAAGAAGAAAAAAACAAAAGCAGATGTGGCGCGCGAATTTGGTTTAGAACCATTAGCGAAAATTATCATGTCGGAAAGTAATGTTGATGTCGATTTTATTTCGACTCAATATATCAATGAAAATGTAATCAACGAAGAAGCCGCTATGCAAGGCGCAAGAGATATTGTTGCTGAATGGATCAACGAGAATATTTTTGTTCGTAAGCAATTAAGAAGATTATTTCAAAGAAAAGCAACAATAGGAACTAAAGTTGTAAAAAAGAAAGCCGAAGAAGAAGGAGCGCAAAAATTCAGTCAGTATTTTGATTGGGATGAAAACTTGACAAAAGCACCTTCGCATCGTTTATTAGCCATGCTTCGTGCTGAAAATGAAGGTTTTGTTAAGATGAAAGTTGATGTTGATCTGGATGAAGCGTATGATATTATTGACGAAATTATAATTAAAAAACAAAACAGCACAACGGCTCATTTACAGTTAGCGATTGAGGATAGTTATAAACGATTATTGAATCCGGCGATTGGAAATGAGACTTTACAGGAAGCAAAAGCAAAAGCAGATGCGAACTCGATTCAGGTTTTTGCTAACAACTTAGGACAGTTATTATTGGCTCCGCCGTTGGGAGAAAAACGAATTTTAGCGATCGATCCAGGATTTCGAAGTGGTTGTAAAGTAGTTTGTCTGGATGAAAAGGGCGATTTATTATACAACGAAACCATTTATCCGCATGCGCCTCAAAATGAAGAAACCATGGCAATTAAGAAAATCCGTTCGATGGTAAATGCGTATCAAATTGATGCGATTTCTATCGGGAATGGAACGGCTTCGCGAGAAACCGAATTCTTCATAAAAAAGATTGCGTTTGATAAACCATTGCAAGTTTTCATAGTTTCAGAGGCTGGAGCTTCGGTTTATTCGGCATCAAAAATTGCTCGTGAAGAATTTCCTAATTATGATGTTACGGTTCGTGGATCAGTTTCGATCGGAAGACGACTTTCAGATCCTTTGGCCGAATTGGTTAAAATCGACCCGAAAGCAATCGGCGTAGGTCAATATCAGCACGATGTGGATCAAACGAAATTAAAAGAAGAATTAGATAACACCGTAATTCGCTGTGTAAACTCGGTTGGAATTAATATCAACACGGCAAGTAAACATTTACTAAGTTATGTAAGTGGAATAGGAGAGAAGCTGGCCGAAAACATTGTGCAATATCGTTCAGAAAACGGTCCGTTTGAAGATAGAAAACAATTGAAAAAAGTGCCTCGTCTGGGCGATAAAGCATATCAGCAAGGTGCGGCTTTTATTAGAATTTCGAATGCTAAAAACCCGTTGGATAATTCGGCAGTACATCCGGAAGCCTATCCGGTTGTGGAGAAAATGGCAAAAGATTTGAAATTATCTGTAAACGACTTAATTGCAAACAAAGAGAAAACAGCCCTTATTAAAGCCGAAAACTATATTACACCTGAAATAGGTTTACTTACCCTAAAAGACATTATAAAAGAGCTTGAAAAGCCAGGATTAGACCCGAGAAAGTCGGCTAAGGTTTTTGAATTTGATGCAAATGTAAAATCGATCAAGGATTTGAGAACCGGAATGATTTTACCCGGAATTGTGAATAACATTACCAACTTTGGCTGTTTTGTTGATATCGGAATTAAGGAAAGTGGCTTAGTTCATATTTCACAATTAAAAGCTGGTTTTGTGAGTGATGTAAATGAAGTGGTAAAATTGCACCAACATGTTGATGTAAAAGTTACGGAGGTTGATGAAGATAGAAAGAGAATTCAGTTGACGATGGTATTGTAAAAACAAATTCCAAAAAAGAAAATTCAAATTCCAAATAGAGAAGTTCTAACAAAAATAAAATCCCAAACTACATTGTAATTTGGGATTTTTGATTTTAAATTAATTTTAGTTTTGTAAGTGAAGTTTTAGATTATAACAACTTATTGGAAGTAAAGTTGTTAAGTGTAAGCAAGTAAAAAAAGCACCTGTTTTACTTTAATTTGTTAAAGTAATTCTTACCTATTACTATATATTTGCGGGAAATTGAAAACCCCAAATACCATGAAAAAAATTATTTTGATTCTAATTACGTTATTATTCTCCACCGTAGGACAGGCTAAATATCTTAAGGCTGTTTTGTATTTAGCAGACGGAACCAACAAAACGGGTCTAGCAAAACTTGTTGAGGAAGATGACTCCAAAGTTACTTTTAAGACAAATGAAGATGCAGATACTGAAAAAATCGCCGGTGCTGATCTTATTAAAATAGTATACACTAATGAAACTGGAAACATTTTTACAATGGAATACCTTTATTTAACAAGCGCAGGCGTTTTTACTGGAAAATTTTCTAACTCCAGAAAAAAACATTGGTTTGAAATTGTGTACAATAAAGAATATAAAATAGGTAAAATCTTTGATAAAGGAGACAGCAGAAGAAATACCTTCAGATCAGCCAATTCTTCGTATTTTTTTGGAAAAAAAGGAACTGACCATTTAGTATATGGTTACAATACAATGGGAAATGCAGTCAAATCACATGGGACAGATGCTATGATGAAAAAAATGGCGAAGCAAGAATTTACGGATTGTCCTAAAATTAGTAAAGCAATAGAAAACGAAATATTTGAATTGGATACAGTATTAGACCGAATAACGGCTATTTTTAATAAAACAAAGTGTAAATAATAAAAACAGAAATAAAAAAAATCCCAAGCTACAATTGTAACTTGGGATTTTATAAATTTTTAAAAGTTGTAATTATTATTTTACTTCTTCTTCCTCTTTTTTCACAGCAGGCTGATCGTCCTTAGCAGCGTTTTTGAATTCTTTGATTCCGCTTCCTAAACCTTTCATTAATTCTGGAATTTTTTTACCTCCAAAAAGTAAAATCACAATACCTACTATTACAAGGATTTCTGTAAGACCTAATCTTCCCATGATTGTATATTTAATGCCGAAGCAAATTGTTTTTCTATTTTGTACCGCAAAGGTATATAGAAATATACGAAGAAGAAGTGTTTTTGGTTTAAAATATTTAGCCTTAGCAACGTTAAATATTTTATAAAAACGTAAATTAAGCAGATTCGTTCAAATTTGGCGGGCATCAACAAGGCGATTAATTATTATATTTGCTCATATAAAGAACCGAAATGGCCAAGAAGAAACACAATTTCAGAAGAAAATTATTCACTAAAAACCGATTGGTAATTTTGAATGAAGATACTTTTGAAGAAACTTTTTCGCTCAAACTCAATTTAATGAATGTTTTTGTTGTGTTGTCTTTAGGAAGTATATTCTTAATTTTAATTACGACTTTTATCATTGCTTTTACACCTTTGCGTGAATTTATTCCCGGCTATTCTTCTTCTAAATTAAAAAGAGACGCAACTAAACTGGCTATAAAATCAGATTCATTGGAAACTGCTTTAAATAAAAATGAAGCTTACATTCACGGAATTCAAAAAGTTTTAAGAGGAGAATTAGAGTACTCTAAATTCAATAAAGATTCAATATTATCAGAAGTTGACGAGCCTTCGGAAGTGAATATGAAAGCTAGTGAAGAAGAATTGAAATTAAGAGAGGATGTGGCGAAAATAGAGAAGGAGTCGGGCAAAAAAACGAATGGCAAAAACAAAAGTGACAAGAAATAATACTATAAAAAATGTCTATTAAATCTGTAGCAGCAAAATTATTTGCCAGCAAAATATATTATCAAACGCAGGCTTGGGCCAATAAACCAGTCGAAACACAACAAGAAGTTTTTAAGGGTTTAATAAACAGCGCAAGAGAAACTCAGTTTGGTGTTGATCACCATTTTGATAAAATAAAAACAGTTCACGATTTCAAAAAACGAGTTCCTATTCGCGATTATGAGGACTTGAAACCTTATATCGACAAAGTTCGAATGGGTGAAAAAAATATTCTGTGGAAAGGAAAACCACTTTATTTTGCTAAAACTTCAGGTACAACTTCCGGAGCAAAATATATTCCGCTAACGAAGGAATCAATGCCATTTCATATTGAAGCTTCAAGAAATGCCATTTTGCATTATATCTATGAAACCGGAAATGCTGATTTTGTAGATGGAAAAATGATTTTCCTGCAAGGAAGTCCTATTTTAGTGGAGAAATACGGAATCAAATTTGGAAGACTTTCTGGAATTGGAGCGCATTTCGTCCCGAAATATCTCCAAAAAAACAGAATGCCTTCCTGGGAAACGAATTGTATTGAAGATTGGGAAACCAAAATTGATGCGATTGTTGAAGAAACTATCGAGCAGGATATGACCATTATTTCAGGAATTCCGTCTTGGGTTCAAATGTATTTTGAGCGTTTGCAGGAGAAAAGCGGCGGCAAAAAAATCAGCGAATTATTCAAAAATTTTAATCTGTTTATTTACGGCGGTGTGAATTATGAACCTTATCGTGCGAAGTTCGAAAACATGATTGGAAGAAAAGTTGACAGCATCGAATTGTTTCCGGCCTCTGAAGGATTTTTTGCTTATCAGGATTCTCAAAAAGCAAAAGGAATGCTGCTGTTATTAAATTCGGGAATTTTCTATGAATTTATTAAAGCCGATGAATTTTTTGAACCAAATGCAAAAACTTATACCATTGGAGAAGTTGAGGTTGGGGTAAATTACGCCTTGATCATCTCAACAAATGCAGGACTTTGGCGTTATAATATTGGTGATACAGTACAGTTTACCTCTTTGTTTCCACATCGTGTGATAGTTTCGGGCCGAATCAAACATTATATTTCGGCTTTTGGAGAACATGTTATCGCCAATGAAGTCGAAAATGCAATGAAAGAAGCCACTGCAGGAACTAAAATTGTTATCAACGAATTTACTGTGGCACCACAAATTAATCCGTCAAGCGGATTGCCTTATCATGAATGGTTTGTAGAATTTGAGACTGAGCCGGAGAATATGGAAGTTTTCGCCGAAGCAATTGACAACGCAATGAGAAAGCAAAACATCTATTACGACGATCTGATTACCGGAAGTGTTTTACGAAAAGTGGTAGTAACCAAAGTTTCTAAAAATGGTTTTCAGGAATATATGAAATCTCAGGGAAAATTAGGCGGGCAGAATAAAACGCCGAGATTATCTAATGATAGAAAGATTGCGGATAATTTGAAATAACTTAAGATAATATTTCCAAGGTTAAAGCATTATTATCCTTATGAATAGGATGTATAGTTATTAAAATTAATGAGTCAGGGAAAGTTTAAAAATAAATACCGTACTTCTTCAATACGAGCTCAATGGTGGGATTATGGCTGGAGCGGAGCCTATTTTATAACAATTTGCATACAAGACAGAGAACATTATTTTGGAGAAATTCAAAATGATAAAATGGTTTTGTCGGAGGTCGGTATTATTGCTGATATATTGTGGCATCAAATTCCAATACACCATAAAAACGTTGAATTGGGTGATTTTGTGGTCATGCCAAATCATATTCACGGAATTTTAATTATCGATAAACAATCGACCAATATTAATACAGATAACGTGAATAATACAGATAACGTGAATAATACGGATAACGTTGAGACAGGGCGTGTTGAAACAGGGCGCGTTGAGACAGGGCATGCCCTGTCTCTACCGTCATCACCACCGTTGCCGTCGTTACCAAAACCAGGTTCGCAACGTTTTCAAAATATTGGAAAAAATACCATTTCGTCAATTGTTGGATTTTATAAATCTGCGGTAACCAAACACGCTAACAGATTAGGATATCCACATCAATGGCAAAAATTATTTTATGACAATATCATTAGAAGCAATAATGATTATCAAAGAATTTCTGATTATATTGTTTCAAATCCGGAAAATTGGACGAAAGATAAATTTAAAAGAGAAGATAAATAAAAATGATTTTTTAAAAAATAATGTGGGAGATACAAGGTATGCCTCGTATTTGCTTAAATTTGAGTTTATAAAATAAAAAAGAATGAAAGAAACCAAACATATATCAAGATCAAGAGCGCAGGAATCATCTGCCGCTATTGAAAAAATGTACATTACAATGCGCCACTTATTCAACCGTGGGTTTTATAAACCAATGGGAGTTTCTGGTGACAGTTTACGGGAATCATTATTAGCATTACGCCCGGAAATTTACGGAAATATAGGTGAAGAAAAAGTAGAATTGAACGGACTTTTGTACGTTATAGAACGTCTTCCAATCGGAATTGAACAATGCCGTTTTATCAATTTAACTTCTGATGAAGGCTATTCGAAATCGCATTTCCAAGCTATTGTTCCTCCAAAAAGGCGACGAAATTGCTACAGAATCGACGAAGAACAAATGAATGTTGAAATCACGCGTGGACGCTCTGACATCTACGACATTTTGACGCATTTGACCTTTATTTTCATCGAATCGCATAAAATAAAAAACAGGGTTTTATTAGATGATGGAGGAGAAGTTTCACGCGACTGGTTGAAACTGGAACAAGCGGTAATGCAAACTAAAAAACTGGCTTTAATAGAAAAAGAGAAAGCAATCTCACACGTTGCTAATATTTTAGGAAGAACGTTTGAAGAGGTGTTGGATATTTACGATGCTTTCGGATCTGAAAATGCACCGGATCGCTTCCTGCACGTTATTTACTGGTTAGGAAAATTAGCGATTGAAGAAGTAATCGAAAACAATAAACGAACAATTACATTCAGTCCGGTTTTAAGAGAACGTTTAGGACATCACATTCACGGAGAAATCTGGGCAACCAACATCAAGGAAGTTTTAAAAGCTAATAATCTTTTAAAGCGTCCAATTCATGTGATTAGTGCCAACATGCACAGTGTGATGAATTCGATTTTTGCAACGCCGCTGTTGAAAACAAAATTCAAGGATAAATCAGATTTCTTTATTTATGAAGAATTAAGCAAATCCGGGGCTAAAGAAATTAGAGGAGTAGTTGAAGAACTGGCATTAAAAAACGGAATGATTTCCTTGCCGGATACATCTGGTACAAATATCGATGTTCAGATTTTTGACACGGCACAAATAGATTGGAAGAAAACAGGATTTCCAAAAGCTGTAATTGAAGAAGCCGCACCGGTTATTATTGTAATGGATTATGCGTTTGGTGAGCAGGCTTATGAAACAATCGACGAGCTTTTGAAACCCTATAAAAAAGAAACGTTATTGAATGTTCAATCTGTTTCTATTATGGGAAAAGCCGGAATTCTGGAAGGCGGGAAAGGCGATATTATGATTCCGACAGCGCACATAAATGAAGGAACGGCGGATAATTATTTCTTCGAAAATGAATTGACAGGCGCTATGTTTGAAGGAAACGACATTGCGGTTTTTGAAGGTGCAATGGTTACCGTTTTAGGAACATCTTTGCAAAACAGAGACTTACTGAAATTTTTCCACGAATCAACCTGGGGTGTGATTGGTCTTGAAATGGAAGGATCATATTACCAAAAAGCGATTCAGTCGGCATCAAAAATTAGAAAAAGTGTACCTCACGATATTAAGGTTCGTTATGCCTATTATGCCTCGGATAATCCTTTGGAAACCGGAAGCACGCTAGCTTCAGGAGGATTAGGAACGACGGGTGTAAAACCAACGTATTTGATTACTATTAAAATTTTGGAACAAATTTTCAACGTAAAATAAAATAATAAATGAGTACAAAAGTACCCCAAAATTCAGAACAGGAAATAGATATTTTTCAGCTTTCAAGAAGCATCGGTGGCTTTTTTGATCGTGTGAACTGGTCTGTTTTTAGAGCAATTCAGTTTTTTATTCGAAACTGGATTGTGGTGCTAATTTTGGTTGTACTTGGTGCTGTACTGGGATATTATTTAGATTCTAATAAAAAATCATACAACAATCAGATTGTTGTAACGCCAAATTTTGAAAGTGTTGATTACTTGTACGCCAAAGTCGATTTGATACAATCTAAAATTGCTGCTGGTGATGTGGATTTTCTGAAAAATACAGTTGGATTAGCCAATCCACAAACACTTAGAAAAATTGAAATCAAACCAATTGCAGATGTTTATAAATTTATTGAAGACAAAGAACAAAATCTTGAGCTAATAAAATTAATGGCTGAGGTTGGCGAAGTGAAAAAGGTTTTAGAGGACAACGTGACGAGTAAAAATTATACTTATCACACTATTTCTTTTTTGTCAAATGGAACCGTAGATGAAAAAGATGTAGTCGAACCGTTGTTGAAATACCTGAACAATTCGGCTTATTTTAATTCAATTCAAAAAATTGGATATAAAAACCTGCAACGTGAAATCGCTCAAAACGATACCATAATAGCTCAGATCGATCAGGTTTTAAATGGTCTTTCAAGTACCGCAAAAAACAGCTCTAAAAATGATAAACTGGTTTATTACAGTGAGAATTTGCAGCTAAACGATATTATAAAAACCAAGCAAAAGTTAGTTACGGAACAAGGGAAAAACAGGTTCAGATTAATTAGTTTTGATAAAACAATCAAAGAAATTAATGCAACTCTTAATATAAATGAAAGTAAGACGGTAAATGGCCATTTTAAAATCTGGTTACCGCTTTTCTTTATTTTTCTTTTTGTTTTGATTAGTCTGTTCAAAAGATTCTATCACAGACAGCTTGCGATATCAAAAGCGAATCAACTTTAAAAAATTGAGAACCAATCCTATTTTTGAAAGATTTTTAAAGAATCGATTTTTAAGGCAAAGTTTCAGCACCTTATCCTTACGTGTTTTTGGTGCGTTGCTGTTATTTGGATTTACAGTTTTCCTGACAAAAACCTATAGTCCAAAATTAGTTGGCCAGTATGATTTTGTGCGTTCTTTTCTGTTATCCATCGGGAGTATGTGTTTGCTTGGTTTTGATCAGTCGATTATATATTTTAGAGGAAAATTAGCAAGCCAAAACGCTCTTGACCAATTAAAAAGTATATACCAAAAAATGGTTCTGATGCTTTTTGGAACTTCCTTGGTGGTTTTGCTTTTAATTGCAATTATCAGCAAAGAAACTATAAACAATTACTTTTCAGATCCAGCGGTATATTCAATTCTTTTAAAAGGAACTTTAACATTGTTTTTTTCAGGATTATCGATTTTAAATACAGAAGTTTTCAGAGCATTGGATAAATTATATGTAGCAGAATTGTTTAGAAATATCATTAAATATATTCCGCTGATTATTGGTTCTGTTATTTTGTTTTATTGGCATAAAGAAGAATATTTGGTTGATGTTTTTCTGTTGGGATTTGTTTTTCTTGCGTTGCTGAGTTCAATCTTCGCTTTTGTTTATTTTCGAAAAAAGACAGTTTCGTTAACAGCTGAAAAAATTTCACATAAAGAAATATTTTTAAAATCATATCCAATTGCCATCAGTGCAATGGCATTATTTTTATTAATGTGTTTTGATATTATGTTTCTGAAGAAATACAGAAACGACGAAACAGTTGCTTTTTATTCGGTAGGAGTTAAGATTATGACGATTATTTCGATAATAATCGTGAGTATAAATATTACGGTTTCGGCTAAAATTGCAGAGTTTTTTGCAAGCCATAAAACAGCAGAATTAATCGAATTGTCCAGAAACAGTGCTCGTTTAATTTTTGGGATAACATTACCGGTTATTATACTGATCAGTTATTTTTCAAAATCTATTTTGTCAATTTTTGGACATCAATATATTGTGGCCCAGCAGGCATTTTTAATTTTGATAATAGGTCAGGGAATTTGCTCGGCATTTGGTACGGCTTCGGTTTATTTGAATATGACCGGAAGACAACACACTTTTCAGATTGTT
Source organism: Flavobacterium frigidimaris (assembly GCF_002217275.1). Classification (NCBI taxonomy): domain Bacteria; kingdom Pseudomonadati; phylum Bacteroidota; class Flavobacteriia; order Flavobacteriales; family Flavobacteriaceae; genus Flavobacterium; species Flavobacterium frigidimaris. Next base: position 95,689 of record NZ_MUGV01000012.1, on the reverse strand, counting down.
TTAATTGTCGCAGTTATACTTAATTTTGTTTTAAACCGATTTTTAATTCCACAATACGGAATGACAGGAGCGGCAATTGCATTTGTTTCGGCTTCTTTTTTCTGGAATTTAGTAGTGGCAATTGTTATTTATCGAAAGGATAAAATAAAAGTGTTTCTGCATTAAAAAATTATGCTATGAACGTTCAGAAAAAGACTTTGCTTTTTAGCATTATTGTTCCGGTTTACAACGTTGAGGATTATTTGTCACAATGTTTAGACACTATTTTGTGCCAGTCTTTTTCTGACTTTGAACTAATTTTAGTCAATGACGGATCAACTGATTCTTCCCTGGAAATATGTAAGCAATACAAGCAGAAATTTCCTCAGATAATCCTGATTGACAAAGAAAACGGAGGTTTGTCTGATGCCAGAAATACGGGATTAAAAATAGCAAAAGGCGAGTATATTATTTTTACCGATAGTGATGATTATTGGCAGGGAAAAAAAGTTTTGGAAGATTTGAATAATTTAATTTCTAAAACAAATCCAGATATAATCATTCATGAAGAAAGCCGATTTTTTTCTGAAAAAGATGTTGTCTGCAAATACAATCAACGATTTATAAAAAACAAAAACGGAAAATTTGAAGATGAGATTTTAAATCTTGTTTATTATGATTTATACGCTGCCTCAGCGTGGGATAAAGTAATTAAAAGAACAATTTTAATCGAAAATACGTTATTTTTTCCTGTTGAAAAGAAATCTGAAGATATTGAATGGTGCGGAAAATTGATGCATTATCTCAAGACTTTCAGTATTTATTCGAAATCATTTTATGTGTATCGTCAGGCGCGCCAAGGTTCTATTACGACAACAGTAAGTGCAAAACATATTGAAGATGTTTATGAAATGGTAAAAGACGGATTAAAGGCGCAGGAAACCACATTAGAAGTATTAAATAAAGCAATAGAGAATTATTGGGCGTGCAATTATGTTGTAATTCTAAAAGATTTTTATGTTTTGTCGACTGAAACACAACAACAGATTTGGGATGATTTAATTTCCTGGAAATATCTACTTAGAAAAGGACGCAATATAAAAGTGGACAAAGTGATGAAATTCTATAAATTTTTGTCCTTTAAAACATTGATTTTCTTTTTGAATGGTTACCGTTTAAAAAGAAGTCTGCATAAAAAACGTCGAGCTTCAAAATAAATTACAAATAGAAATATGAAATTATTAATCAAAAAAAGTACCGCGGCATTTTTGCTTATTGCCTCAGCTAATTTAGTTGTGGCGGTTTTGGCTTTTTTTGTTTTACCTCCCAAATTTTTCTACGATACAGCCATTATTATCTATGACAAGTATAATGAAATTGGCTATTTTGGAAGTTATCCGTTAACGATTTTGTTCTATAAAATTATAGGTTTCCGCTATCTGCCTTTCCCAATAATTGCACTCATACAGTTTCCAATTTTAATGTATATTTTATATAAAATTGGAATTCCTGAGAATTTCGAAAAAGTAAACATTAAAAATCTCTTAGTGTATTTGAGCATTTTTATGATTGCGATTTTCATCTCAATGCCATCAAAAGAATTTATTACGTACTTGTTTATAGCAATACTTATTTTCCTTTGCAAAAACGAACGATTTTCCTATAGAAAAACCATTATCCTTTCTACATTACTATTAATTGTTTTCGGAGCTTTATACCGTCCTTATTTCGCTTTAATACCTGTTGTTGGCGGCGGTATGTACTTGGTGAGTTTTATTAATTTTAAAAATAAAACCATAACAACAATTTTCTATGGCGTGCTTATCGCTGTCTTTTTATCGTTAAGTTACGGTGTTTTAAAAGGCAAATATTTTTCTGAAATTAGTAGGGAAGTGGTAAACAGTACCAGATTGGCTTCATCAGATGCCAATTCAATTATTACATCACCAGTAAAAACAGACAACTGGTATGGAGAAATCATTGGCATTTTTTATGGATTTTTTACCGTAAATCTTCCGTTAAATGGTTTTAAACACATACTTTCGCCTCAAATTATCATTTTTATAATTTGGCAACTTTTGTTGTTTTATATTTTATTAGTCCGATTTTCTAAATGTTTAAAAGAACGAAAAAAGTACCGCTATGAACTTTTAATTATGTTCATTTTGTTTTCTTTTTTTATTCTTCAAGGCGTTTTTGAACCTGATTTAGGTTCGGCGATTCGACATAAGATCGGTATTTTTCCTTTAATTTATTTTGCGTTATACTATGAACATTTCCGAAAAGAACTTCAATAAAATCTTGCATGTTTTTTTGTGTTTGATTGCTGTCGCGATGATTTTCAGGAAACCATGTTCCTTGCTGATTATTTTGTTTGCCGCATTTAATTTGATTTTTCTAAAAAAATTAAATTACAGTAAAACGTCATTGATTTTAATAGCTTGTATAGCATCACCAGTTTTATTGGAATTACTGATGTTTTGGAACAATGATTCTTTTGCTAAAGGATTAAAAGCAATAGAAAAAAGTACTTCGTTGTTGATTTTCCCTTTGTTTATTATTGGAAATTATCAGCGCGTAAATTTTTTTAAAATAGCAAAGACATATGCGATTGTTACAACGTTGATTATGTTGTTTTTCTTTCTGAGGTTTCTAATTATTTATCCTGAATTGATGAATAAATATTTGAATGGAATCGATTTATGGGAAATGGGGTATCAATTCGCAGACAGCATTGGTATTCATGCTCCGGCCTTAAACATGCACTTGGCCTTTGTATCAGTTTGTGCGCTCTATTTTATTTTTGAAAGCTTCAGAAATCAGGAAAAAACAATAGTTAAAATGGCTCGTTTTATTGTTTTTTTACTGTCGTTTTTCTTTGTGCTTTTTGTGAATACGAGAATGGCACTGATCAATGTTTTAATTGGATTTTTAATTGTTTTCTTTTTTGAAATCAGATCGAAGTTCAACACAAAAAAAATCGCTATAACGGCTGCCGCTGTTCTTGTTTTGTTAGGTGGAATTACCTTTTTCTTTGTTCAGAAGAATCCTTATATGAAAGAGAAATATTCTTCAGTAACTTTTGCCTATATGGACAAAGTGGGAAAATTGGATGAAATTGACCATCCTGAAATCAAGGTTTTTAATTCGTTGGTAACAAGGGTTTCGATCTGGAAATCAGCTTGGGAATTGTCTGTTAAAAACCTTCCTTTTGGTGTTGGCGCCTCAGACGGAAAACCGGAGCTAAACAAATATTATAAGGCAACCAATCAGCAATTTTTAGCCAAATACGAATTTCCTACTCACAATCAGTTTCTTGATTTTTTATTGAAGTTTGGTATTCTCGGGCCTTTTGTGGTTTTTCTTTATATTTTCACCATCGGTTATTTAGGCTACGATTTAAAAAATGCAATGATACTTTCGTTTTTTCTAATCTTTTTTACCTCAAATCTAACAGATGATTTTTTACTCCGCTTCGACGGCATTGCCTTTAGCGGATTATGGTTTTCTATTTTTGGGAGTTATTGGCTGCAGCAAAAAATTACTCTTGATAAAGTGCCAGCAGTTGTTTAAAATTTTGATTTTTATCGAATAAATCGTGACATCTCGCCAAAGCATTTTCTCCAAATTCCGATCTTGTTTTTGGATCTTTTAAAATTTCAAAAAAGCTTTCTAGTTCAGATACATCCGTAAAAAGAAAGCCAGTTTTGTTATGCAAAACAGCATCTTTATTTCCAATGATATTAGTAGCGATTACCGGTTTTTGAAGTGCCATTGCTTCAAGAACGGCGATTGGCAATCCTTCCCAAAGCGAAATTTGCATATAAATATCAATGTTGTTTAGTTCTTTTAAAACTGTTTTTCTATCTAAAATCCAACCCGTAATTCGTATGTTTGGAGCAGTAATCAAAGGTCTTAATTCACCATCTCCAATCCAGACAAAATTAAAGTCCGGGAACTTTAAAGCGATTTGGTTAAACTGTTCAGGATTTCTGGCAGCCGTGATTCTGGCCATAATTCCAATGGTTAGTTTTTCGTTTTGATCAGGTGCAAAATGTTCCTGAACATTCGCGATGTCAATACCGTTTCTCACCAATCTTGAATCGCCTATTTTTTTTGCTATTTCGAGTTCAGTATCTCCGCAGGCCACAATTGTTCCTCCAAATAAAACCTGAAAACTCTTTTCAATAAACCAGTATATTTTTCGAACGGTTTTTGATGTATCAGTTCTTAAAAAAGAGTAACCGTGGGGTGTGTAAAATAGTTTTTTTTTGCTGAATAAGAAAAAATAAGCAACCCTGCCTAAAACACCTGCTTTTGAAGAATGAAGATGAATAACATCAGGATTGATTTTTTTGAGTTCTTTGACTAATTGATAAGCAGATTTTAAATCCTGTATAGGAGAAAACTCCCGAACCATATTGACCTGAATCAGGTTAACACCGTTTGAGAATTCAGATTTTATTTTTTGGGCGTCAATTTCTTTTCGATTGCCGCTATAAACAATAGTGGTTTCAATGTTTTTGTTTATTTCATCATCTCCAAAGAAAGTTGATAAATCTCTAAAATATGTATAAACGCCGCCACCAAGAGCTTCAATAATATGTACAACTTTCAAAACAGTGGATTTAGTTGGGGGTAAAAATAGATAAATGAGTTTAATAATTTTCTGAAAAGATAAAACTTCTTTTGAGATATGATTTCAAGTACAATTTAAAGGTCAGATATTTTATTACATTTGTGCCTCTATCTTGAATTTTGTGCAAAATAAAATTCAAAAATGTTCAATTAAATCAATTATGAAAAGAATACTTATTACCGGAGCAGCAGGATTTTTAGGATCACATTTGTGTGACCGATTTATTAAAGAAGGCTATTTTGTCATTGGAATGGACAATCTGATTACGGGAGATCTTAAAAATATTGAGCATTTATTTAAGTTAGAAAACTTTGAATTTTATCATCACGACATCACTAAATTTGTTCACATTCCGGGTGATTTAGATTATATTTTGCATTTTGCTTCGCCAGCAAGTCCAATAGATTATTTAAAAATTCCGATTCAGACTTTGAAAGTAGGATCACTAGGAACACATAATTTATTAGGATTAGCTCGTGTTAAAAAAGCAAGAATCCTGATTGCTTCAACTTCGGAAGTTTATGGAGATCCTTTAGTTCATCCCCAAACGGAAGAATACTACGGAAACGTAAATACGATTGGCCCTCGAGGGGTTTACGACGAAGCCAAACGTTTTCAGGAATCGATCACAATGGCATACCACACTTTTCATGGCGTAGAAACCAGAATAGTGCGTATTTTTAATACTTACGGACCAAGAATGCGATTAAATGACGGACGTGTTATTCCGGCTTTTATCGGACAAGCTTTGCGCGGAGAAGATTTAACGATTTTTGGAGACGGAATGCAAACGCGTTCTTTTTGCTATGTAGACGATCAGGTAGAAGGTATTTTCAGATTATTGCATTCAGATTATGTTTATCCTGTCAATATTGGAAATCCGGACGAAATCACAATTAAGGATTTCGCTGAAGAAATCATTAAATTGACTGGAACGAACCAGAAAGTAGTTTATCATCCATTGCCAATAAATGATCCCTTACAACGTCAGCCAGACACTACAAAAGCAAAGGAATTATTAGATTGGGAAGCGAAAGTAAGCCGTTCTGAAGGAATGAAAATTACGTATGATTATTTCAGATCATTGTCGCCCGAAGAACTTTCTAAGGAAGAACACAAAGACTTTTCAAGCTATATAAAATAATCGCAAGCGTTAATGAGTGAATTAGTTTCTATTATAACGCCAACTTACAATGCTGAAAAGTTCATTACAGAAACTTTAAAATCAGTTAAAAATCAAACGTACCAAAACTGGGAAATGATTTTGGTTGATGATGCTTCTACGGATGAAACCGTAAAGATTATTTCTGATTTTGCCGAAAAAGACAGTAGAATAAAACTGTTTAAATTAGAAAAAAATTCAGGAAATGGTTTTGCACGTAATATAGCTTTAGAAAAAGCAGTTGGGAAATATATTGCTTATTTAGATGCTGATGATTTGTGGTTTCCAAATAAATTAGAAAAACAGGTCGAGTTTTTAAAAACAAATAATTTACCGTTTACTTTTAGTTTTTACGACTGTATTGATGAAGAAGGAAATTCTTTAAAAAGAAGGGTAGAAGCACCATTAAATTTAAGTTACGACGAACTCTTTTTTTGCAATTACGTTGGCAATTTAACCGCCATTTACGACGCAGATTATTTCTGTAAAATTGTAATTGAAGCCACACAAAAAAGACAAGATTGGCGTTTGTGGCTTACGATTTTAAAACAAATTCAGGTTACAAAACCAGTTCCGGAATCTTTAGCATTTTATAGAATCAGAAAAGATTCAATTTCATCATCAAAGTTCAAATTGATCAAACACAACTTTGGAGTTTACAGAGAATTTCATGGTTTTAATTTTGTGTTTTCTGTTTTGTTGATGGTGCGCTTTTTATTTAGTCAGTTGTTTATCAAACCCCGATATATAAAGAAGATTTAGTGTTCTTCAAGGTCGCAATTTGCGACCTTGAAGAATTCTTGATATAGTTATTAAATCTTGAGGTCGCAAATTGCGACTTCAAAATTGCTGTTTAAGGTTGCAAATTGCGACCTCCAATTATTTCTTATATCCAATTTTTACTCTTTCACTTTCGTTTTCTTTTTTCTCTGTCAATTCATCCAAATAAGAGAAAACCAATTCGATGTTTTTATCATGATTCTCCAATTTCTTTTGAATCTGAAGAATATCAACTTTAATTTCGGTTGTATCCAAAAGCATTTGTCTCACTTTCGTGAAAATGCGCATGATTTGAATATTGGTTTGAATGGCTTTGTCGCTTTTCAAGATACTTGAAAGCATTAAAATACCATGTTCAGTAAATGCATAAGGAAGATATTTCAAATTAGATCCTCGTCCATTCTTCAAGGTCACAATTTGTGACCTTGAAGAATCATATTCTATCTTAGTAAGTTCAAACATGAAATCTTCTGGAAATCTGGATAAATTTCTTTTTACTGATTGTTTTAGAACTTTTGTCTCAATGCCGTACAGCAATGCCAAATCACTATCAAGCATAACTTTTTGACCGCGGATAAAATATATTTTGTTTGAAATTGTTTCTTCTGAGAGCAAAGATTGATCGTCCATGAGTTTTTATTAATAAAAACAAATGTAAGATTTTATTTATATTATAGATACGATTTAAATTGCTTTAATTTTCCTCGATTGGTTCTTTCCAGAACTTTTTTTCGGGTAAAAGTGAAGTTTAAATTGGGTTCAAGATATAAGGAAATCGCTTCTTCAATTTTTTGAATTTGTTCCGAATGTAGTTCTTTTTCAGAAACATATTCAATTTCGAAGGTATCTAATTTGGTTTGTTTGATGATAAATTCTTTAACATTTCCATCGTCTTCAATAATGCTTTTGGTTACGTAATAGAAAGTCAATCCAGGCGATTTTTTTCCGGTTGGCAAAATCGCAACGTCGTTTGTTCTTCCAATTAATTTCTTTAAAATTGGTTTTTGTGGCGTACTTTTTTCATCTAAAATTCCGATGTCGCCAATTTCATATCTAATAAAAGGATTCGCATTATTGAATAAAGAAGTAATCACAATTCGGCCTTCTTCCCCGTAAGGGAGAACTTTGTTATTTTCATCTAAAATCTCAACAAAAAGTGTTTCGGCATTCACTTGCCATTCGCCCTCTGGATTTTCAAAAGCAATTAAATCCAATTCTGAAGCGCCGTATTCGTTGATGATCGGAATACCGAATTGTTTTTCCAAAAGTTTTTTATCCGATTCAAAAAGCATTTCCGAAGTAACAAAACAAGCTTTTAATGTCGGACAGATTTCTTTTAGAATAATGTTTTTTTGTTCTAAATATTTCGCAAACAATACAATAGAGCTGGTATAACCGTTGAGGTAATCGAATTTTTTGGTTTTGAATTTCTGCAGAAATTTTTCCAGAACTACATCAGACAAATCAAAAACTGGAAAACGAAAACGTCGGCTTAAAAAATCTTTAAAACGTTCTTTTTGATATCCAACAAAATCCATTGGAATGCCATAAAAACGAGCCTGATAGGAATGATTAAAATCAATATTAAACCAGCCAAAACGCATAATGTTCGAAGCCCAGGTTAAAGCGTGCGAATATTTGTCTTTGGCAAAAACAAAAGGAGTTCCGCTGGATCCGGATGTTTTGTTGAGGTAGACGTTTTTTAAAGTATATCCTTTTGAAAGTCTTTCTGCGAGCGGTTTCTGTAGATTTTGTTTGTTCAGAATGGGTAAATCTTCCCATGTTGGAATCGTTTTATTTCCAACTAATTCCTGATAAAAGACATTGTTTTGCAAATGAAAAGCAACGATTTCCTCTTTTTTATTTTGAAGGAAAACGGCATAATCTTCTTCAGATAAATTCACAATTCGGTCCAATTCAGTTTTTGCTTTCTTTATCTGAAAACCATTTAATTGAAGGGAAATATCGAAAAGAGAAATCATTTTTGGAAGATTAATTTTCATCAAAAATAATATTATCCAACTACTAACAGAGAAGAATCACGAACTTTTTAAGATTTAATTATTTTTTACGTGCAAAAGCAATTATTTTTGCACCACAACTAAATACAACTATACCATGACAATTTTATTATTGGGATCAGGCGGAAGAGAGCATGCTTTTGCGTGGAAAATGATTCAGAGTCCGCTTTGCGAAAAACTTTTTGTTGCACCAGGAAATGCAGGAACGGCTGGAATTGCTACAAATGTTGACATGTCTCCAACCGATTTTGATGCCATAAAAGCATTTGTACTAAAAGAAAATGTAAAAATGGTAGTCGTTGGACCTGAAGATCCGTTGGTAAAAGGTATTTACGATTATTTTAAAAACGACGAAAGTTTAAATCATATCCCGGTTATTGGGCCATCAAAATTAGGTGCTCAACTAGAAGGAAGTAAAGAATTCGCAAAAGAATTCCTAATGAAACATAACATTCCAACAGCAGCTTATGATAGTTTTACTGCCGAAACAGTTGAAAAAGGATGTGCTTTCTTAGAAACTTTACAACCTCCATACGTTTTAAAAGCAGATGGACTAGCGGCTGGAAAAGGAGTTTTGATTATTCAGGATCTTGAAGAGGCAAAAACGGAATTAAGAAACATGTTGGTTCATGAAAAATTTGGTGCTGCAAGTTCAAAAGTGGTTATTGAAGAATTTTTGGATGGTATCGAATTAAGCTGTTTCGTTTTAACGGACGGTAAAAGCTATAAAATCCTTCCGACAGCAAAAGATTACAAACGTATTGGCGAAGGAGACACAGGTTTAAATACAGGCGGAATGGGAGCTGTTTCTCCAGTTCCTTATGTTGATGCTGTTTTGATGGAAAAAATCGAAACCCGCATCGTTAAACCAACAATTGAAGGTTTCCAGAAAGACGGAATCGAATATAAAGGATTTGTTTTCATTGGTTTGATCAATGTAAAAAACGAACCAATTGTTATCGAATACAATGTTAGAATGGGTGATCCTGAAACTGAGGTTGTGGTTCCAAGATTAAAATCTGATTTAGTAGCATTGTTCCAGTCTGTGGCAGATCAAAAGTTAGATACTTTCGAATTAGAAGTTGATCCAAGAAGTGCCACTACAATTATGGTTGTTTCTGGCGGATATCCTGAAGAATTTGAAAAAGGAAAAGTAATTACAGGATTAGAAAACATTACAGATTCTATCGTTTTTCATGCAGGAACAAAATTAGATAACGAAAATGTCGTTAGTAATGGAGGACGTGTATTAACTGTAACATCATACGGAGACGATTTCCAACAGGCCATAAAAAAATCTTACCAAAATATAGATAAACTAAATTTTGATAAGATGTATTTTAGAAAAGATATCGGCTTCGACTTACTTTAAGAAAGAGTGAGCAGTAGTATCTTGGTTTTCTGTTCCGGCGTCATCAAATATGCGTAATTGTTTAATCCAATAACCAATTGCGCATGCGCAGATGATCATAAAAATCCAGTTAATTGTGCTTGCAGCAAACCAGCTAACTAGTTCCAAACGACGTAAAAAGTCAAGAGGAGCAAACAAAATGTTAACGAATAAGTATTGTATTCCTTCGAAAAAAGCTGTCATAATTTATAAAATTATATGTTATTTATTGTTTTGTAACGCATTGAAGACAAAATTCAGATAATAGAATCTTTTTTCAACTTGTTGGGTTTTCCTTTTTAAACAAGTATTATATTTACAATCACAAAAGTATAAAATATCCTTATGATAACAAGTGTTTTTAAAAAATCTACACCATTAAATTATTCTTTGGTCGTAATTTTAATACTGGTTTTCTTTTTTCTGTTTCAAATTCAGGAACCATCATGGATGAGTTCTTATTTTTTGGCGTTTCAAAAATTGAGTTTACTGTGTTTTATATTTGCTTCTTTTTTTCTGATAAATTTTATTGTCAAAAAGAATGGGCTCAGTAAAGACAATGGTTATGCTATCTTTTTCTATTTATTATTTCTATTATTTTTCCCCACGATATTCAATAATCCGAATGTTATATACGCCAACTTTTTTCTGTTACTGGCGCTCCGAAGATTAATTTCACTGCAGTCATTAAAAGCTTCAAAAGAAAAGATCTTTGATGCGTCTTTTTGGATTTTAGTAGCCTCTTTATTTCAATTTTGGTGTATTCTTTTCCTGATTTTAGTTTTCATATCGATTATTTTTCACGTTTCGAGAGATTATAGAAACTGGGTTTTACCATTTATAGCGCTACTGGCAGTCTCAATTATTTTTTTATTGATATCGTTTGTTTTTCATTTTAACGCCATAGAATTTTTTGAAAAACGAGCTGTAATCGATTTAAGGATTGATTATTTTAAGAATAATTACGAAAATGGAGCACTTTCAATCTATGTTGCGATAGCTTTATTTTTTGTAGTTTCAATATTGACAACACTATCAAGCAGACCACAAATTGTACACACATCGTATAAAAAAGTAGTGGCTTGTTTTTTTATTGCGGTTTTTGTTTTTATTCTTTCGCCTAATAAAAGTAATGATTTATTAATTTTCAGCATTACTCCATTAACGATTATGGCAGCAAGCCATGTTGAATATATACAGCAAAAACTAAACAACGAGATTGTTTTTTATGTGTTGATTTGCTGTAGTTTATTTACGTTTTTCTCTCAATTATAATTTACTTCCATAAGCAAGATCACCGGCATCACCTAGTCCGGGAACAATATAGTTTTTCTCGTTTAATTTTTCGTCTAAGGCAGCAACCCATAAATGACAGTTGTCGGGAAGACTTTTTTCGAGGTATGCAACTCCTTCCGGAGCGGCGATAACAACAACTATATGAATTTCTTGAGGTGTAGCATTTTGAACTAATTTTTCATGAACAGCCACAATTGATTGACCCGTTGCCAGCATGGGGTCCAGAAGTAAAACGGTTTTATTATTTAAATCTGAAAGGGCTTGATATTCAACTCTAATTTCAAATTCATGATCGTTATTCGGATGATATCTGCAAGCCGAAACAAAGCTGTTTTCGGCATGGTCGAAATAATTTAAAAAGCCATTATGAAGCGGTAAACCAGCTCTTAAAATAGAACACAAAACCAAATCACTTTCTACTTCTGTCGTTTTTTTAATACCGAGTGGTGTCTGAATTTCAACTTCTTTATAAGACAAATTCTTGCTTAATTCATAAGCCATAATTTCGCCAATACGTTCGATATTTCTTCTAAAACGCATGCTGTCGTTCTGAACATTTACATTTCTGATTTGACCTAAAAAGTGGTTTAATACGCTGTTTTTTTCAGATATATAATGAATTTTCATGTGGAGTTTTTAGAATTATCAATGATTTGCGATACTAATATGAAAAAACAACCGTTTTTTTCACACTATAAAAGTATAAAAAGTATCTTTGTATCTCTAATAATTAAAGACATGTTTTCAAAATTAGCTTATTCTGTTTTCGAACAAAGTATCAAAGATTATCACCAGTTTGATAATGTTGATCAGCCTATAAACAATCCTTTTCCAAAGGATAAATTTGAACATTTATTATATTTAAAAAACTGGATTGACACTGTTCAATGGCATTTTGAAGATATCATTCGTGATCCGCAAATTGATCCGGTTGCAGCGTTGACTTTAAAAAGAAGAATCGATGCTTCAAACCAGGAACGTACGGATATGGTGGAATATATTGATAGCTATTTTTTGCAAAAATACAGCAATGTACAAGCAAAAGACGGAGCAAAAATCAATTCTGAAAGTCCAGCCTGGGCTTTTGACAGATTGTCAATTTTAGCTCTAAAAATTTATCATATGCAGGAAGAAGCAACTCGTGCAGAGGCTTCACAAGAGCATAGAGATAAATGTCAGGAAAAATTAAATATTCTTTTAGAGCAAAGAAGCGATTTGTCAACAGCAATTGAAGACTTATTGACTGACATTGAAAACGGAGATAAATTCATGAAAGTGTACAAACAAATGAAAATGTACAATGATGATGATTTGAATCCTGTTTTATATCAAAATAAAAAATAGTTTCTGGAGCTATTTCCAGCTTTCCATTTCAATTCCTCACAAAAAAAATAGAGTTTCTATTGTTCAAAAAAGAGCTTCCGTTGGTCGCTTTTTTTAAACAAGAAACTTTATTTTTTTTGCTCCGGGATTTCCATTTCAATCTGGGCTAAAAAGAAGAACAGAAAAAATCAGAACATATTGCAATATTTCATCACAATTTAAAATACAAAAATTGTCAAATAAAATTAAGCATATAGCCGTCATGAGACTATCCGCAATGGGAGATGTCGCCATGACGGTTCCTGTTTTACGCGCCTTTGTAAAACAGTATCCAGACGTAAAACTAACCGTAATATCCCGTCCTTTTTTTAAACCTTTTTTTGACGGAATTCCGAATCTTGAGTTTTTTGCATTTGATGAAAAAGAAAGACACAAAGGTTTTCCTGGACTATTGAGATTATATAGGGATCTTAAAAAGTTCAAAATTGATGCTTTTGCAGATCTTCATAATGTTTTAAGATCTAAGGTTGTGAGTTTGCTTTTCGCTTTAAGCGGAAAAAAAAGAGCCACGGTTGACAAAGGAAGAGAAGGTAAAAAAGAATTAACCCGAGCAGAAAATAAGATTTTTAAACAATTGCCAACCATGTTTGAAAGACATGACAAAGTGTTTGAAAAACTCGGTTTTCCTTTAGATTTATCTCAACCGGAATTTCCTGAAAAGGCAAAATTAGATGCAGCTATTTTGGAAATTATTGGAAATCAGAATCAAAAATTAATCGGAATTGCGCCTTTTGCACAATACGATTCTAAAGTGTATCCGATAGATTTAATGACTGAAGTTGTTTCGACTTTGGCGCAAAATCCAAACTATAAAATATTGCTTTTTGGCGGAGGAAAGAAAGAAATTGAAATTCTTGATTCACTTTCAAAACCATTTGAAAATGTAATCAATATGGCTGGAAGAATCAAATTCCAACAAGAATTACAATTGATCAGCAATCTTGACATAATGCTTTCTATGGATTCAGGAAACGCACATATTGCAGCAATGTTGGGTGTAAAAGTAGTTTCTCTTTGGGGAGCAACGCATCCATACGCAGGATTTTTACCATTCAATCAAAGTTTAGAAAATGCATTGACTTCTGACAGAAATCAATATCCAAAATTACCAACTTCCGTTTATGGAAATAAGATTGTTGATGGCTATGCGGATGCGATGAGAAGTATTTCTCCGAAAGATGTAATTGCAAAGATAGAAGAACAGTTTTCAAAATAAATATTTAGAAGAAATTCCAATAAAAAATTCCAAATCCCAATTGTAAAGTTGGAATTTGGAATTTTTTAATGGAATTTAATTTTCTTATAACTCAAGAAAAAGATAACCCATTGGTTTCTTTTTGTTTCGATCAACTACAACTTTAACAAAATGATTTTCTTTTTCTGTAGCCAATAATATGTGCTCAAAATCTTCAGTTGAATTTCTGTAAACCTTATGTATCAACTCTGATTCTTTAACTTTATTCGATAAAATTTTGACCGCTTTTAATTCACTTATATAAGGCCAAATATTAAAAACACTACCGTTAGAAACAGGTATTTCTTGCATTTTTTCACTCATTGACAAACTATATTTTTCTTGCGAAAGTAGTTTAGGAACTTTTCTGTTTCTCCTTTTTTTTATTATAAAGTAGATACAGATAAAAGATGTTATTACAAAAAGTAATATAAAAGATAGTCGAAGATAGTGATGCATTGCCATAATATTTAATTTTTAAACTTGTTGACAATCAGATTTAGCTTTACAATTCTATTTTTAATAAAAAGAAATAGGTATCAGCTTTAAGTAAAGTACTAATATAGTAAATTTTAAGCACATTTTTTAAAATATGTTTAAAAATATATCTATTTTTCTGCACTTTGTTTAGATGGGTTTTGCTGATTGGATTATACTTGTGAAGAAAAGAATAACTTTTACAACAGATTTATTGGAATTTATCACAACCAAATTTTTTCTTCCCGACATCTGCTATAAATATAATTTTTAAGATTTGAAATTGTGGCTTCGTAATTTGGAGCTTCATAACCAAATCGTTCATGTTCCATTTGTTCTTTTTCAATAGAATTGCACCCTTTTATGACTTCTTTAAGCATATCCAGCATGGCAAGTTCTTTATTGTCGTTTTTCTGAAATTTAAATTCTACAATTTCATCCTGAAGTTCTTCGCAATATTCTATAAGTTTTTCAACTTCAGGTTCCTCTAAAAGATGTTTCTTATTCTTAAAAATTTCTCGAACCGATCTCATAACAATTTAAATTAAAAAATTTCAAAAAAAAAATACCAAATTCCAATTGACAAAGATTATAAATATTTCTAATCAGACAAAAAAAATTCCAAATACCAATTTTAAAGCTGGTATTTGGAATTTTTTATATAAGAATTTTAACGCTTATACATCATCATAATCTACATAAATAGATTCTGATGTTGGATGTGCCTGACAGGTTAAAATTAATCCTGAAGCAATTTCTTTATCGGTTAAAATAGAATTTTTTGTCATCTCTGCAGTTCCAGAAGTTACACGAGCTAAACAGCTGCTGCAAATTCCGCCTTGACAAGAATACGGAGCGTCAATTCCTTGTTTTAAAGCTGCATCCAGAATTGTTTGTTTTTGAGACATTTCAAAAGAAACTTCATCATCATCAACTAAAACGGTGATTTTTGTATGTCCTTCAAGCGAAGTTTTTATTTCATGTTCTTGTGTTGAAGTTGTAAAAAGTTCAAACTTAATAGCAGAATCTTTTACGTTTTTCTCTTTCAAAATACCAGAAACGGTATTGATCATTTCCTCTGGTCCACAAAGGTAAAACTTGTCAAATTGAAGTTCTTTATGTTTGTTGTTCAACACAAAATTCACTGCTGATTTTTCGATTCTTCCAAACAATGCATTTTCGGCTTTAGCCTGACTAAATACATAGTGCACGAAAAAACGACCCACATATTTTAATTGTAAATCGTGTAATTCCTGGTGAAAAATAGTTTCATCTGGAGTTTTATTTCCGTAAACCAATACAAATGAACTCTTTGGTTCACTCTTTAAAACTGATTTTATGATAGAAAGTACTGGAGTAATTCCGCTTCCTGCTACAAAAGCAGCATAATTTTTTTGTCTTTCAGCATCTGGTTCAAAAGTAAATTTTCCTTCAGGATGACCTACTTCAAGAACATCTCCAGCTTTAAGTTTTGTATTAGCAAATGGAGAAAACAAACCATTTTTAACTGCTTTAACAGCAATTCGTAATTCACCGCTTTCTGGTGCAGAACAAATAGAGTAAGCACGTCTAATTTCTTGATTATCAAGAGTTAGTTTTAAATTTATATATTGTCCCGCAATAAATTTATAGTCTGGTTTTAGTTCCTCAGGAACATTAAAAAGAATAGAAACGGCATCTGTAGTTTCACGTTTTACCTCTTTAATTATCAGTTTTAAGAATGAAGGCATGATTGTATATTTTATGCAAAAGTAGCAAACAGAGATTAATTCACAGGTACTAAACTATTATTTTTAACTTTTTTTGTAACGTTTTCTTACATTTGATCTCTTACTACAAAAACTCAAAACCAATAACCATGATTAAAAAGTTTATTTATCTCGAATGGAAGGCCTTTACCAGATCGGCTTCATTTGGAGCAAATCTGGCAATGAAAATTTTGTTAGGTTTTTTAATGATTTATTTTTCACTACTTTTTATTGGGGCCGGCGTTGGAGCATTTTATTTACTAAAAAAAATGAACCTTGAACCCTTACGAACAGTCAATAGATTTTTGATTTATTATTTTTTGTTCGACTTAGTAATTCGTTTGCTGATGCAGGCAATTCCGGTATTAAATATCAAACCTTTATTGGTTTTGTCTTTCAAAAAACCAACTATTGTACACTTTTCATTAGGAAAAACTGTATTGTCTTTTTTTAACTGGGTTCATGCCCTTTTCTTCGTTCCTTTTGCGATTGTATTAGTATTAGAAGGTTACGACGTTATTGGAATCCTGATGTGGCTTTTGGCGATTTTCTCCTTAATATACATCAACAATTTTTTAAATATTATCTTAACTAATATCGACAAATTATTTGTTGTTTTTGTCGGAATTGCAATTGGTTTGGGAGCTGCTCAATATTATAAATTATTTGATATTACCATTTATACAGCACCATTTTTTCAAGGATTATACGCTCAAAAAGGATTGTTTTTAATTCCGGTTTTAGCGCTGATTGGATTGTATCAATTTACATTTAAGTATTTTAAAAACAATTTATTCTTAGATGCAGGACTTTCTAAAAAAGAAGATATCGCAACAACTGAAAATCTTGTTTGGCTGAATCAATTTGGAACTTTAGGAACATTCCTTAAAAACGATATCAAATTAATCAGAAGAAATAAAAGATCAAAAACGACACTAATTATGAGTTTTTTCTTTTTGTTCTATGGATTGATATTTTTTGGAAATACCCATCAGCCGGCAGTGATGCATATTTTTGCCGGAATATTTGTTTCGGGCGGATTTTTATTTGTCTTCGGACAATTTGTACCAAGTTGGGATAGTTCTTATTATCAATTAATGATGACGCAAAATATTCCGTATCGAGGTTACATTACTTCAAAATGGTGGCTTATTGTAATTGCAACTTTTATTTCAACAGTCTTGGCCTCTTTTTATCTTTTTTATGGCTGGGAAGTTTACCTGACGATTGTTGTTGGTGCAATTTATAATATCGGGGTTAATTCACATTTAGTTTTACTTGGAGGCGCATTTACTAAAACGCCAATTGATTTGAGCAATGCCAGCGGAGCTTTTGGTGATAAAAAAGCATTCAGCGCAAGTGCCATGCTATTGACCTTGCCAAAACTATTATTGCCTTTAGGCCTTTACGGTCTCGGACTTTATTTAGGAGATAAAACACTTGGATTGTTACTGGTTGCTGGAGCGGGAGTTTTAGGATTTGTGTTTAGAAATACTGTTTTTTCTATAATTGAAAAAAGATACAAAATCGAGAAATACAGTACAATAAGCGCCTATAAACAAAAGAATTAATTAGAAAATGCGCCAGTTTGATAATTAGATAATTTTCATCTGATTGCAATCAAATAGCAAAAAATAAAGAATGGTTTTTTAATCTAAAATCTACAATCTAAAATCAACACTTATAATGATACAAGTAAATCAACTTTCAAAAAAATATAACGGAACAACGGTTTTAAACATTAACAATCTCGAAATTCCGAAAGGACAGAGTTTTGGATTAGTAGGGAATAACGGAGCAGGAAAAACGACTTTTTTCAGTTTGTTGTTAGATTTAATTCAGCCTTCAACGGGACATATTACGAACAATAACATTCAGGTAAATACGAATGAGAACTGGAAATCTTTTACAGGTTCATTTTTAGACGAAAGTTTCCTTATTGGTTATTTGACTCCAGAGGAATATTTTTATTTTATTGGGGATTTGCGTCATCAAAATAAAGCGGATATTGATGCATTGTTAGCACAACACGAAGAGTTTTTTAATGGAGAGATTTTAAATAACAAAAAATACCTTCGCGACTTATCAAAAGGAAACCAGAAGAAGGTAGGAATAATTGCGACACTTATTGGTAATCCTGAGGTTGTAATTTTGGATGAACCTTTTGCAAATTTAGATCCAACAACAGTTAGCCGTTTAAAAAAGATTATTAAAGATTTGGCAGACAATCCAGATGTTACCGTTTTAGTTTCAAGCCATGATTTGCAGCATACTGTAGAGGTTTGCGATCGCATTGTTGCATTAAATAAAGGAGAAATAGTTAAAGATATTCAGACCTCAAAAGAAACACTTCAAGAGCTCGAATCGTTTTTTGCTGTTTAAGTTTCTATATTTCAAAAAGAAGCGTATTTTTACACGTCATTATACTAAAAAGCCTTTTTAGAAGTTAATGGATTTAAACTCTTTTCTATTGAAAAAGAATACTCTAAAATATAGTTTTCCGTTCGTGTTTTTATTCTTTTTGATAGCTTGCTCTACCAAAAAAAACACTTTTGTGTCTCGAAATTCCCATGCTTTAAGTACAAAATATAACATTTTGTACAATGGCGGTATTGGTCTTGAAAAAGGTTTAAAATCTATTCAGGCAAATGATCAGGATAATTTTTGGAAGATGTTGCCTATTGAAAAAATGCAGGTTGACGAAAATTATTCCGGAGACGAAAAAGCTAAAAATCCTGATTTTGAATTAGCCGAAACAAAAGCAACAAAGGCCATTCAGAAACACTCCATGAATATTGGAGGAAGAGAAAAAAACTCGCAGATCGATGAAGCCTATTTAATGCTAGGAAAAGCAAGATATTATGATCAGCGTTTTATCCCGGCTTTAGAAGCATTCAATTATATCCTTTATAAATATCCAAACAGTAGTAATATTTACACAGCAAAAATCTGGCGCGAAAAAACCAACATGCGCTTAGGAAATGATGCAATTGTGGTAAAAAATATTAATCTGTTATTAAAAAACACCGATTTAAATAAGCAGACATTTTCAGATGCAAATGCATTATTAGCTGAGGCTTTTTTACATTTAGAACAAAAAGATAGTGCTGTAGCGAAACTTAGAATTGCTGAAGATTTTTCGCGAATAAACGAAGACAAAGCACGTTATCGTTTTATTTTGGGACAGATGTATCAGGAAATCGGTAAACGAGACAGCGCGATTTATTTTTATAATGGTGTAATCGACATGAACCGTAAAGCAGATCGAAAATACATGATGCATGCTTACGCAAAAAAGGCACAAATGTTTGATTATGAAAATGGCAATCAGGATATGTTTATTGAAACGTACAATAAACTGGTGGATGATCGCGAAAACAGACCTTACTACGATATTCTATTTTACGAAATGGGTGTTTTTTTCGATAACTATAAAGAACAGGAAAACGCACTTGAATTTTATAATAAATCATTAGCAAGAAAGTCTAAAGATCCTTATTTGGTAGCTTCGACTTACAGAAACATTGGAAATATGTATTTTAAAAATACAGATTATACTATGGCAGCTAAGTATTATGACAGCACATTAGTAAAATTAGATCCTAAAAGCAGAGAGTTTGCTTTTATTGAAAAAAACCGAAAAAACCTCGATAATGTCATTAAATACGAAGCAATTGCAAAACGTAATGACAGTATTATAACGGTTTATGGTTTACCAGAAGCAGAACGAAAATCTTATTTCGAAAATTATATTACCGAGCTTAAAAAGAAGGACGATGCAAAACGTATTGCAGAAGAAATAGAAAAGGAGAAATTAGCAAACGTAGAACGTAACTCAAAAGCCGGAAATGTACCGACTGCTGTAAATCCGCAAGCACCAGTACCTGCTGATTTGCCTGGTGGCGGAGCATTTAATCCTCCGGGAACAAATGACCAGGCAAGTACATTCTATTTTTACAATCCAACAACGGTTGCTTACGGAAAAGTGCAATTTAGAAAAATGTGGGGGAACAGATCGTTAGCCGGTAACTGGCGTTTAGCCTCTTCAAAAACAATCGTTAACCCTGTTCTAAAAGACTCATTGCGTATTCGTCAGGATTCGCTTAATGCTTTACAGGATTCTGTTGTAATCGAAAAGTATACTACGGCATTTTACGAAAAACAACTTCCAACTAGTCCGGTTGTCATGGATAGTATTGGCAAAGAACGAAATTTTGCTTATTACCAATTAGGACTTATTTATAAAGAAAAATTTAAGGAGTACAATTTAGCCAGTGACAAACTGGAACAATTATTAAAAAATAATCCAGAAGAAAAATTGGTTTTACCATCGATGTATAATTTGTATAAAATTTATCAAATTACAAATCCGGCTAAAGCAGAAAAGGTAAAATCTGACATTGTAGGAAATTATCCAACTTCGAGATATGCCCAACTTTTAAATAACACCAATACAAGTGATTTGGCATCACCGGATAAAGAATATAATAAGTGGTATAAATTATATGAAGAAGAACAGTTTGATGTTGTTTTAGAGAATATTGATAATTTGATAAACCAATATGCTGGAGATGAAATTGTTTCTAAATATGAATTACTGAAAGCCAATACATTAGGAAAAGTAAACGGTTTGGCAGCTTATAAAAAAGGTTTAGAAACAGTTGCAGATAATTATCCAAACAGTGAAGAAGGTAAAAATGCCCGTGAAATTTTAGAGAAACAAATTCCAGGTTTAGAAAAGCTTGATTTTACGGCTGTTGACGGAAAAAACTGGAAAATTATTTACGCGATTCCAAAAGGAGATACTAAAACAGCCAAGAAAATTGAAGAATCGATTAAAATATTTTTGCAGGTAGAGAACTTCGAAAAATTGACAACTTCAGTTGACAAATACAATAAAACCGAAAGTTTTGTAGTTATCCATGGAATAAAATCTGAGGCATATGCCAGAGATATTTCGGGAGTTTTGAGAGACGATAAAAAGTACAAAATCACGCATCCGGCAATTATTATATCAAGTGATAATTACAAAGTGATTCAAATCAAAAAAAATCTTGAAGTGTATTTAGCGCCTAAAAACCCATAAACCATGTTTGAGAAAGCAAAAAAAAGCGGCACAGAACTCTTAGGAAAAACAAATAGAATAGTAGAAGGAACTTCTATAATAGGTGATATTGTTTCTAAGGCCGATTTTCGATTAGATGGAGAATTGATAGGGAATTTTACTTCGCAGGGAAAACTGGTTATCGGTCCCTCAGGAATTGTAAAAGGTGAAATTATTTGCCACAATGCAGATATTGAAGGAGAATTTCAGGGGAAACTAAAAGTTTTAGAAGTCCTTAATATAAAAGCAACAGCTCATATTCATGGAGAAATACTTGTAGGCAAACTGTCTATAGAACCAGGAGCTGAATTTACTGCTACTTGTGCCATGCTAACTAATTCTAAAGAAGTAACTTTAAAAGATGGAAAAGGAGCCGAACAAAAATCAAAGGAATAAGTGGATAGCACTTATAAACATTCCCATTCAAATGGGCGTTATTATTTTTTTGTTTTCTTATTTAGGAACCTGGTTAGATGAAAATCATCCCAGTCCAAAAATCTATTATAATAAGATATTGGTTATGGTTGGTGTTTTTCTGGCTTTATATAATGTATTTCGTCAGGTAAACGAGATCAATAAAACAAAGTAGTTTTGCTTTTAAAAGAGCTTTAAATAAATGTTGCATCTTTGCATAAAATTATTCAAAATGCTTTTTAAAGAACACAAGACAATTTTACATTTATTCTTTTTTGCTTTAGCATCCTATATAGTGCACAAAGCAGTTTTTATATTTTTTGATATCCCAAATCAAAATTTTCATTATAGTATAGAGTTGTTGTATTTTATTTTTTTTGTATTTGCAACTGCTCTTTTCATGATACTATTAAAGTTTAAAACAAGTCATTTTGATAATATTGGAATGCTTTTTATGGGAGGGACTTTTATTCAAATGTTTTTTTTCTATTTTATTTTGAGACCAATTTTAGTAGATAAGCTTCCGGGCATGGCTGTTGAAAAAATCAATTTTTTTATAACATTTATTTTATTTTTGTTATTTGAAACGCTTTTAACTATCCGATTATTAAACAAAAAGCGTTAAAATAGCGATTCTGTAAAACAAGGTTCAAAAATAATTTTTCATATCCTTTTGAATATTAATAAAAAATGTACCTTTGCACCAAATTTTAGAAACGTAAAAAATCAGATTTTCAACAGATATGGTGATTTCAAACAGACCACTCAGATTTATTCTTGTAGCTTTAGTAGCATGTCTTCCAGTAATAAGCTTTGCTAATTCGGAAAAGGACGCTGCACATACTCAAACTGAAGTAGCTCATGAAGCTGCTGCAGAAGGCCATCATGCAGAGCCAACTGACGTAAAATCTAAAATTAAAGCTTTCGTGAATCATCACGTTTTAGATTCTCATGATTTTACCTTGACTCAGGATGATGAGACAGGAAAATATTATGGTTTTTCTTTACCAGTTATTATCTGGGATAATGGATTGCAAATGTTTTCTTCATCAAAATTTAATCATGGTCATGCGGTAGCTGAATCAAATGGAAATTATTATGTGATTAATCATCATGATGGTAAAATCTACAAAACAGATGCTACAGGAACAATTACTGAAGATGAAAAAACGGGACATCCAACAAATGTTCGTCCTTTAGATTTTTCAATTACTAAAACAGTAGTTTCTATTTTTGCAGCAGCTTTATTAATGTTATGGTTGTTTTCTAGCCTGGCAAAATCTTATACTAAAAACGGAGGTATTGCTTCTGGAGTTGGAAGAATTTTCGAACCATTAGTAGTTTACATTCGTGACGAAATTGCAATTCCAAATATTGGTGAAAAGCATTATAGAAAATACATGAGTTATTTATTGACTATCTTTTTCTTTGTATTGTTTTTAAATATTTTCGGATTAACACCACTAGGAATTAATGCTACAGGTAATTTAACGATTACATTCTCTTTAGCAATCATTACTTTCTTAATTACAAATCTTACAGCAAATAAAAATTACTGGGGTCACATTTTCTGGATGCCAGGCGTGCCAAAACCAATGAGAATTATTTTGGCTCCAATTGAATTGCTAGGTGTTTTCATCAAGCCATTCTCATTAATGATTCGTTTGTATGCAAATATCTTCGCTGGTCACATTGTTTTAATGAGTATCATCGGATTAATGTTTATCTTTAAAAGCTGGATTGGAAGCAGTTTGTCTTTTGGATTATCATTTGTGCTTTCTATTCTTGAAATTTTAGTAGCATTTTTACAAGCCTATATTTTTACAATGCTGTCTGCACTTTATTTTGGTTCAGCAGTAGAAGAGCATCATCACGAAGAAGAAGCTCATCATTAAAACTTAGATTCGAGATCCCGGATTTAGGTATTATTCTAAAATCCAGATTCAAAAATCTACAACAAAATTGAATGTTTAATTTTTTAATATATTTATTATGGTAATTCCAAACATCATTGGAGCTGGATTAATTGTAATCGGAGCAGCATTAGGAATCGGTAGAATTGGTGGTTCAGCAATGGACGCTATTGCTCGTCAGCCAGAAGCTTCTGGAAAAATCCAGACAGCTATGCTTATTGCAGCTGCACTTATTGAAGGTATTGGTTTCGCTGCGTTATTCGCATCTTAGTTAAAACCCAAAAAAACAATAGTTGCAACGGTTGGTTGTAACTATTGTTTTAAAATTAAAACATTAAAATTGCTTTTTGGAAAGCGATTAAAAAAGACATAAATTAAAATTTATAATTATCTATAATGGAAAAGTTAATAAATCAGTTTGAGTTCGGTTTGTTCTTCTGGCAAGTATTAATATTTGTTGGATTAATTCTTTTGTTGAAAAAATTCGCTTGGAAACCAATTCTTGATGCAGTAAATGATAGAGAGCAAGGTATTAAAGATGCATTACTTTCTGCAGAAAATGCAAGAAAAGAAATGGAAAATCTTCAGGCTGACAATTTAAGAATTTTGAACGAAGCTCGTGCAGAACGTGATGCGATGTTAAAAGAAGCTCGCGAAATGAAAGAGAAAATGATTGCTGATTCTAAAAACGAAGCACAAGCGCAAGGTCAAAAAATGATCGAGCAGGCTAAAGCGGCTATCGAAAGTGAAAAAAATGCTGCTATGGCTGAATTGAAATCACAGGTTTCAACTTTATCATTAAGCATCGCTGAAAAATTATTGAAAGAAGAATTATCTAACAAAGAATCTCAAACTAAATTAGTGGAGAAAATGTTAGGTGACGTAAAGTTAAACTAAGATTATGGCAAGTACAAGAGCAGCAATTCGTTATGCAAAAGCAATTCTAGACTTAGCAAACTCTAAAGGTGTTGCCGAAGCTGTCAATAACGATATGAAGTTAATTGCTTCTACGATTGAAAGCAATTTAGAATTAAGTACTTTTATTCAAAACCCAACTACAAAAGTTGAAGTTAAAGAAAGTGCTCTTTTAGAAGTTTTTGCAAATGTAAATGGTGTAACTAAAGGTTTATTTCATTTATTATTCGAAAACAAAAGATTCGAAATTCTAAATGCAATTGCAGCAGAATACAGCAAAGTATTTGATGAAAGTAATGGTATTGAAGTAGCAACAGTTACTACAGCAATCCCATTGGATGCAGCTTTAGAAGCTAAAGTTTTAGCAAAAGTTTCAACTTTATCAGATAAAAAAATAACGATAGAAAATATAGTAGATCCATCTATTATTGGAGGATTTATTTTAAGAATAGGTGATCAACAATACAACGCTTCTGTTGCAAACAGATTACAAGTATTAAAAAGAGAGTTAAGTAATTAGTTTTATTACACATAAAAGTGTCTAAATTATAAATTAAGATGGCGGAAATCAAACCTGCTGAAATTTCAGCAATATTAAGAAAGCAAGTAGAAGGTTTTGAATCTGGTGCTACGCTAGAGGAAGTAGGAACGGTACTTCAAGTTGGAGATGGTATTGCTCGTATTTACGGGCTATCGAATGTACAATATGGTGAGTTAGTTGAATTTGAAAACGGACTTGAAGCTATTGTATTGAACCTTGAAGAAGACAATGTTGGTGTGGTACTTTTAGGACCATCAACTGGAATCAAAGAAGGATCAACAGCAAAAAGAACACAACGTATTGCTTCTCTTAAAGTAGGTGAGCAAATGGTAGGACGTGTAGTAAACACTCTTGGTTTTCCAATTGATGGAAAAGGACCAATTGGTGGAGACTTATACGAAATGCCGTTAGAAAGAAAAGCTCCTGGAGTTATCTTCCGTCAGCCAGTTACTGAGCCATTACAAACAGGAGTAAAAGCAGTAGATGCTATGATCCCGGTTGGTCGTGGACAACGTGAGCTTGTTATTGGTGACCGTCAAACAGGTAAATCAACTGTTTGTATCGATACAATCTTAAATCAAAAAGAATTTTACGATGCAGGAAAACCTGTATTCTGTATATATGTTGCAATTGGGCAAAAAGCTTCAACTGTAGCAGGAATCGCTAAAATGTTAGAAGAAAAAGGCGCAATGGCTTACACAGTTATTGTTGCAGCTAATGCTTCTGATCCAGCCCCAATGCAAGTTTATGCTCCTTTCGCAGGTGCTGCAATTGGAGAGTACTTTAGAGATTCAGGTCGTCCTGCACTTATTGTGTATGATGATTTATCTAAACAAGCTGTTGCTTACCGTGAGGTTTCTCTTTTATTAAGAAGACCACCGGGACGTGAGGCATATCCTGGAGACGTTTTCTACTTACACTCTCGTTTATTAGAGCGTGCTTGTAAAGTAATTGCTGATGATGGAATTGCTAAAAACATGAACGATTTACCAGATTCTATCAAGTCTATCGTAAAAGGTGGTGGTTCATTAACTGCTTTACCAATTATCGAAACTCAAGCTGGTGACGTTTCTGCATATATTCCAACAAACGTAATTTCGATTACAGATGGTCAGATTTTCCTTGATGGAGATTTGTTCAACTCTGGAGTTCGTCCTGCGATCAACGTAGGTATTTCTGTATCTCGTGTTGGAGGTAATGCTCAGATTAAATCAATGAAAAAAGTTTCTGGAACTTTAAAATTAGACCAGGCTCAATTCCGTGAATTAGAGGCTTTCGCTAAATTTGGTTCTGATTTGGATTCTGTTACTTTAAACGTAATTGAAAAAGGAAGAAGAAACGTTGAAATCTTGAAACAAGGTTTAAATGATCCTTATCCTGTTGAAAATCAAGTAGCTATTATTTATGCTGGTTCTAAAAACTTATTGAAAAGTGTACCAGTAAATAAAGTAAAAGAATTTGAAGCTGATTTCTTAGCTTACTTAAACAGCAAACATAAAGATACGCTTAACGCGTTGAAAGCTGGTAAGTTAGATGACAACATTACTGATGTTATCGAAAAAGCAGCAAAAGAAATTTCAGCAAAATATATCTAATTAGATAATTCGTTAATTAGATAATTAGAAAATATCTCAGGAAACTTTCTAATTATCTAATTATCAAATTGTCACATTTTTTAATCGACAAATGGCAAATTTAAAGGAAATCCGTAATAGAATTACTTCCGTTTCATCGACGATGCAAATTACATCGGCTATGAAAATGGTTTCTGCAGCAAAGCTTAAGAAAGCACAAGATGCAATCACTGCGATGCGCCCTTATGCCGAGAAATTAACGGAATTGTTGCAAAATCTTTCAGCTACACTTGATGATGAAGTTGGAGGAGACTACACAACACAACGTGAAGTAAAAAAAGTATTGCTTGTTGCTATAACTTCAAACAGAGGTTTATGTGGTGCATTCAATTCTAACGTAATAAAAGAGATTAAGAATCGTGCTGCTTTTTACGCTGGAAAACAAGTTGATGTTTTTCCTATCGGTAAAAAAGGAAATGATGTGCTAAGTAAAACTTTTAAAGTTCACGGTCATCATAATGCAATTTTTGATCATTTAACTTTTGAAAATGTTGCTGGAATTGCTGATAATTTGACTCAAAAATTCTTATCAGGTGATTACGACAGAATAGAATTGATCTACAATCAGTTTAAAAATGCTGCGACTCAAATTGTTCAGACAGAGCAGTTTTTACCGTTAGCGCCAATTAAATCTGATGTACCAGTTTCAGCTGCAGATTATATTTTCGAACCTTCAAAAGAAGAAATCGTGTTAACTTTGATTCCTAAATCATTGAAAACACAATTATACAAAGGTATACGTGATTCATTTGCTTCAGAACACGGAGCACGTATGACAGCTATGCACAAAGCAACTGACAACGCAACTGAATTAAGAAACCAATTGAAATTGACTTACAATAAAGCACGTCAGGCATCTATTACTAACGAAATCTTAGAGATTGTTGGTGGAGCAGAAGCTTTAAACGGATAAAAATATCTTAGGTACATATTTAAAGAGCCAGCTTAAAGCTGGCTCTTTTTTTTGTCAAAATATAAAAAATCGGGAAAATACCGGTTAAAATAATTGAATAATTACGATTAAAGAATTTTTGTCAAGTAATTTTGAATCCGTTAATTTAAAAATTTGAAAAGGAAAATGGAGTTAGATCTATTTTTTTTTAAATTTTAACAAGAATAAAGTAGGTTGATAGTAAAACAGTTACATTTTTAATTCTAAAAAGTATATATTTATTGCTTCATAATTAGTAACTTTTTAACACTTTCTGCGTATAACATTTGACAACCAAAAAGTTATTTTAAAAGATTAACCAAAAACAATGGCAAAAGAAAGTTTCAATTGGAAGAGTCTCTTCATTAATGATGAGGCAAATAATTCAGAGGGTGCACCTGCAACTCCACCATCAGCACCTGTTTTACCAGCTAGCGACAATAAATTTCCGAATCACGTTGCAGACTCAGTTTCTGCAAACTCGCTGACCAATCCTTTTTTAAACGAAATTTTTGAAGTTTACGATAAAGGTTTTGAGTCATTGAATGAGTCTGGTTTTGATTTTTTCGAACTTTACAAATCTGTAATGGCGGTTGGCGTAACAAATCCGCAAAGTTATCAGATGGCTTTTACGATGGGTAAATCAATTAAATCTGACCTTACTAAAGAATTCCTTTTACAAAAAGGTAGTTTTTATGTTGCCGAAATTGAGAAGGTTTATGCCAAATACGATACAATTGGCAAAGCAAAAAAAGCCGATTTAGATAATACAATTACCAAAGAAAAGTACAATTTGTCTAAAAGTATTTCTGATTTGGAAGCCAAAATTATTGAACTTCAAAAAGAATTGGAAGCCAAAAAAATAGAACTTCAAAAAATTGATCCTGTTAATATGGAGCAGCTTTCAGAAATTCAATTAAAAATGGAAGCCAACAATTTGGCAAAACAAAAAATCTTAGCCTCAATCAATACTGTAATTACAGGAATTAATCAATATTTATAATGGACAAATTCGAACAAGAAAGAAGCACTCTTTTGACACTACCAATACTTAAGCATTTTGACGAGTCTAAAGGAGAAATTGCGTTAAAATCAGGTGCGCTTAAAAAAGGTGAAAAGTCATTATTTTTGGCTTTGGCACTTGGCTTATTAGGAGTTGGCGGCTATTTAATCTGGACTTATATTATTCCGCCATTGTTTACAATGCTTGGCCAGGCAATTGCTTTGTCTGCGACGGGTGTATTTTTGGTTTTTTTGGTTATGATGGCTCCTGTAATTATGAAAGGACTTCGTTTTGCTACAAAAAACATTCATAAAGCATTAATTCAAAGTAATCCTTTTAATGAGTTAGAAGAACAAAAACAAAAAATGATTAAAAACCGTGAAGTTTTTAAGAATACCAAAGCAAAGCTAAAAGGTCTTAAAAATGAAATGGAAATCGAAGCGAATAAATCTGAAAAAGAGGCAAAGGAGTTTCAGGAAGATGTTTTGAGTTTACAACGCCAGTCAGAAAAGTTAAAATCTGCGATGGATGAAATGGTGAAACAAAATGGTGTTGCGGCAAAAGATACTGACGAATATGTAGCTCTTCAAAGTGAATTAGCCAGAAAGTTAAGTGATTCTCAAAGAGTTTCAACTCAATATGAGCAAAGTAAAAGTTTCATCCAAAAATATGGTGTTCGTGCCAATGTTTTAGGAAAAATGGATCGAAAATTAACTTTGGCAGGAACAGCAATTGATATTAAAATTGCTGATTTTGATGTAACAGTTAAGATGCTTCAAAAAGAATATGAATTTGCCAGAAACGCTAAAGAAGCGACAGAAAGTGCAAAAAGCGCAATGTTATTTACAAAAGACTGGGAATTAGAATATGCTTTAGAGGTTGTAACTTCTACAATTGCTCAGGATATCGCCAGAACGTCTGAAAACTTAATCGACATTGATGCCCTGACTTCTAAATATTCTGTTGATAATGATGAGCTTTATTCTAGATTAGATTCATTAGCAGATGAAATTAAAACAGGCGACAACACAATTCCGGATTCGACAAAATATACAAATCCAAATTACAAAATGACCAAAGAAGACAAGATGTCTGGCGGTGGTTTTGGAGATATTTTTTAAAACAATTAAATTTAATTTTTAAATAAAAATGGGAAAAATTTTAAGAACAGAAAAGCTAACTACTCTTTCTGAATTATTGATCGTTATTGTTGGAATTGGAGTAATTTTAGGAGGGGTTTATTATTTGTCTCCTGGAATTAAAACAGCTGTTTCTAAACAATTGGATGGTATGGAATTAAACTCGACAGACGTTAATAATGTTACCAATGCCGAAAAAATAGCACTTCCTTCAACAGAAATATCTTCAGAAGTTGCCGACAAACCTTTAGTAAAAATTGGTGCTTATGCATGGAATGCGCAGTCTGGAATTATTGTTTCTAATGGTGGTCCAAAAACAACAAAAGGATCATTGATGGAAAAAAACGGAGTAAATCTTGAAATTATCCGTCAGGACTGGCTTTCAGAATTGCGTAATATGCAAATGAAATTTATTGAAGAATTTGATAAAGGCGAAGCTTTTCCATCTTCAGATAAAAGTGTTTTTGCCGTTATGATCATGGGTGATGGTGCTCCATTTTATATAAGCTCTGTTCAAAAATCATTAGACGAAAAATACGGAAAAGACAAATACCACTTACAGGTTATGGGTGTTGTGGGTATGAGTTACGGTGAAGATAAATTGATTGGACCTCCAAGCTGGAAATCTGATCCAAAATCGATGAAAGGTTCTGTTATTTCTGCAGTTCTTGGAGATGGTGACTGGGTTACAACTGTAAACTATTGTTTTGCAAACGGATTAAAAGTAAATCCGGATCCAACAACATATGATGCAGATGCGGTGAATATTTATCCATCTGAAAATGATGATTATATTAAATCGGCTGAAGAATTAATCAAATCTCAGACAACGGGATGGACTGTTACTTTGAAAGAAGTAGTAAACGGAAAATTAACTGGAAAATCTGTAAACAGAAAAATCGACGGTTGTGCTACCTGGACACCTGGAGATAAAACCGTTTTTGATAAACTTACTGGTTTTGTGGACATTGTTTCTACAAAAGAATTTAATAACCAAATGCCAACTGCTCTTATTGGAGTTAAAGAATGGGCTGAGAAAAATCCGGATATTGTTTCTAATATTTTGAAATCGGCATTGACGGCTTCAAATCAAATGAAAAACTATGAAGACTGGAAAGTAAGAGCATCACAGGCAGTTGCTGATACTTATAAACTTGAAACTCCTGAATATTGGTACAAAATGTTCAAAGGACAGCAAGGAACAAAAGCAGGATTGACTTATAATATGGGTGGATCTAAAGTATTTAATTATGCTGACGTAATGCAATATTTTGGTTTATCAGATGGTGTGAACAGATATAAATCTGTTTATAATCAGGTTTCTGGATATTTAACAGAATTGAATCCGTTTGGATTTAATGAAAATGTTGGCGCAGTTGTTCCTTACGATCAGGCAGTAAACTTATTTTTCCTGAAAAACATCAACGATATCGAATCGACTTCGGCTGATAAAGCAGATTATAGTGCAGAAGCAAAAGAAGTTGTAGCTTCCGGAGAGTGGAAAATTAATTTCAATACAGGAAGTGCTGAAATTTCAAACTCTTCTAGTAAAGAAGTTGAGAAAATTTACAATCTTTTGGTACAAGCTGAAAACACAAAACTAACTATTGTTGGACATACTGACAATGTTGGAAATGCAGATGCTAATTTAGCTCTTTCAAAAAGCAGAGCAGAAGCAGTTGCAAATTACCTGAAACAAAAAGGTATTCCGGCAAGCCGTTTCCAATTAGTTGACGGAAAAGGTCAAAGCGATCCGGTTGCAGATAATAATTCTGCTTCAGGGAAAGCATCAAACAGACGTGTTGTTATTACTTTATTAAAATAAAATAAATATTTAAAGGCTATCTTAACGGATAGCCTTTTACTATAATTATGATAAAAATTTTAACGCCCTTTGAAAAAATATCAAAAATGAACAAAACCCTTATTTTATTGGGTTGGTTGTTTCTTTTGATTATAATTTGGTTTGCAACAACAGCTGGTCAGAAACACCTTTTTCCTTCGCCATCGCAAGTTTTAACCGGCTTTTCAGATTTGTATAAAGAAGGTTTGGTTGTACATATTTTCAATTCATTGTCTTTGTGTTTTATCTCGATTTTTCTGGCGACAATAATTTCTCTATTGTTTGCTTATGCATGGCCAATTCCGTTATTGAAACCAATTGCTGAATTCGTTACAAAATTTAGATTTTTGCCTTTTACCGGACTTTCATTTTATATAACAATGGTGGTGCACGATGCAAGAGCAATGCAGGTCTGGATTTTAGTGATTTTCCTGACTACTTTCCTAACAACCTCATTAATTGCAGTTATCAAAGATATTCCGCAAGAAGAATTTGATCATGCCAAAATGCTAAAATGTACTCGATTAGAAGTGCTGTGGCAGGTGATTATTTTAGGAAGGATAGATTATGTAATTGATGTCATCAGACAAAATCTAGCCATTACCTGGATGATGTTGGTAACAGTTGAGTCAATTGTAGTGGCTTCTGGAGGATTAGGGTTTTTAATCAAAAACTCGGATAAATTCATGAATACCGGACGAATCATTGCACTTCAAATTATCATTTTATTAATAGGTCTTGGCTTAGATGCAGGAATAAATTTCTTAAGAAAAGCACTATTTAGATATTCAAAAATATAATCATGAAACACGAATATAAAGAAACGCTTTTATATGTTGAAAATTTAAGTGTTGCCTACGATGATACCGTTATTATAAAGGATATTAATCTTGTAGAAAAAGACGTAATCAGAGATGGAGTAGACTGTACAGGTCAAGTTGTAGCTTTTGTTGGAAGATCTGGAAGAGGTAAATCTACATTCTTTAAAGCCTTGACTGGACTTATTCCATCAAATACAGGAAAAATTCTAATTAGAGATTTTGAAAACAAAGAACCTAATGCAGCTAAATCGGTAAACGAAGGCGACATCGGTTTTGTTGATCAAAAGTATACTCTGTTCAGGCATAAAACGGTTACTCAGGCGTTGCGGTTTTCACTGAGAAAAACAGCATTATCGAATACTGAAAAAGAGGAAAAGATAAAAAAGTATCTAAAAGAATGGGGTTTAGATAATTGTGCAGACAAATATCCTAACGAGCTTTCTGGAGGACAGAGACAAAGAACAGCTATTATAGAGCAATTGTTTTCATCGGATCAATTTATTGTTTTAGATGAACCTTTTTCCGGATTAGATGTTGGAAATATCGAAGAAGTAAAAAAATCTTTTGAGCTGCTAGGCAAATCATCTGAGTCTAATACGGTTATTTTTTCTACACATGATATTGAACTGGCCATTGAGTTAGCTCAAACCATTTACGTTATTGGTTATCCTACCATTAATGGAAAAAAAGAAAATTACGGGACCATTGTTGCAAAATACGATCTAAGAGATATGGGACTTTCGTGGAAAGAGTATTGTGATGATCACTTAAAATTATCAAAAGAAATTATTCATCAAATGATGATTTCTTAAATTAGCTTATGGCAAAAAAGAACAATCCGATATCGATTATTGAAGAATCATTTTTGTCTCTAAAAAAATATTTAGAAACAAATATAAATACTAATGAAGCCGTTTTTACGGCTTCATTTATTATGGATCTGCAAAAAGAAACAAGGCATATTCTTGAAATTTGCAATGTATTAAATCAGGATGCCGATTTTATTCAGAAGATAAATGAAGCAGTAAATCCGGTTTTTTCGAAAGGTTTATTGTTTAAAGCAGAACACTTTTTTCTTTCAGATATCATCGACATTTATGAAAGAGAATCCGCAAAGAAAAACGAAAAGCAAGAATTTGTTTTGGCGTATTATTATGATGCGTTGCGCAACAAACATTTCGCAGATGCAAATTCGGTAAATGAATTGAATCAATTGATTTTTACAGCAGAATTCAAAAATCATCTTTTAAAAATAAAAAAAGAGAATAGCATTATCACTGCCGATGTGAAACAAAATCAATATTTGTTACCTCAGATTTTAGCAGATAAAAAAAGCAATCAATTAGACGAAATTTTGGTTAAATATCAAAACTTCATTCATTTTGCTTTTGATAAAAAATTTGAAGACAGCACTGCTTTCAGTAATTATTTAGGTTTAAATTTAAGTAAGGCAAAAAGCGATAAAAGGGAAATAGATTCTCTTCCGGAAGAAGATACGCTCGAAAAAGTCCTGAAAGAATTAAATCAGTTAGTTGGTTTAGCAGCGGTAAAAAAAGATGTTTCAGAGCTAATTAATTTGTTAGAAATACAAAAAAAACGTTCTGAACAAGGACTAAAAAATGTTGAAATAACCTTGCATACTGTTTTTCTCGGTCCACCCGGAACAGGAAAAACCTCTGTAGCAAGACTTTTGAGCCGAATTTTTAAGCATTTGGGATTTTTATCCAAAGGCCAAATGTACGAAACAGACAGAGAAGGTTTGGTGGCGGGTTATGTAGGACAAACGGCGACAAAAGTTGATGCTGCTGTAGAATCAAGTCTTGGTGGTGTTTTATTTGTTGATGAAGCTTATGCCTTATCTCAAAATGCTTTTGGAAATGATTATGGAGCTGAAGCTGTAAATACACTTCTGAAAAGAATGGAAGATCATCGGGAAGATTTAGCGGTTGTTGTGGCTGGATATACAGAACCGATGAAGGTTTTTATAGAATCGAATCCGGGACTTCGCTCTCGTTTTAATAGATATTTTCATTTTGATCATTTTACTCCAACTGAATTATTTCAAATTTTTGAATCCTTTTGTCTGAAGTCTGATTTTATTATTTCTGATGATGCTAAAGAAAAATTGACCGACACTTTTGATTTACTCTACGAAAGTAAAAATGAGAGCTTCGGAAACGCCAGAGTAGTTAGAAATCTATTTGAAAAATGTGTTCAGAA
Source organism: Flavobacterium frigidimaris (assembly GCF_002217275.1). Taxonomy (NCBI): domain Bacteria; kingdom Pseudomonadati; phylum Bacteroidota; class Flavobacteriia; order Flavobacteriales; family Flavobacteriaceae; genus Flavobacterium; species Flavobacterium frigidimaris. The sequence goes on along the minus strand of NZ_MUGV01000012.1, from coordinate 61,102 downwards.
TCAGGCAAACAGAATTGTAAAACTAAAAAAAATTACCAATAAGGTACTGAAAACACTAACGGAAGAAGATATTCCGGAACCGAAGGAAACGGAACAAAATGTTAATTTGGAAATGAAAAGTAAAGAATCGTAAAAAAAAAGAGCCAACATCCCCAATTGTCGGCTCTTTTTAAAATATAGTAGTTTTTATCTTTTTCTATGTTTGAAGTTTAAGTTATAAAATGGTGATTCCTGGAATTACTCAAAAACCAAGAATCAATACCATTTTATAAATTTACCAGGCAGATAATCCATCTGCAGTGCTTTGTCTTTTATGGGAACAAACTAGCTTTATTAGTCCCAATGCTCTGTTTTTTTTTAAGGGTTACATTACAGCAGAATCAATCCCTTGTGCTTTGTCTTTTATGGGAACAAACTAGCTTTATTAGTCCCAATGCTCTGTTTTTTTTGAGGGTTACATTACAGCAGAATCAATCCCTTGTGCTTTGTCTTTTGTGGGAACAAACTAGCTTTATTAGTCCCAATGCTTTTCTTTTTTATAAGGGTTGTATTTCTAGCTTTTCTCGATCCCTGTGGTAACAAATTTAATAACAGACTATTAATTAAAAGTTACATAATTATTATCTTTAATTTATAGATTTCACATGTCCATTATTTTAAGTAATATTTAGGCAATAAAAAAAAATGAGTATTTTTGGTCTCTATTTTTTTTACAATGAAACTACAAATTCAGGAGCTTACTACAATTGAAGAAATGCTGGCTCAAATTGATACGATGCGTTTTCTTTATCCAAAACTTTCGATTGAAAAATACAAAGCATTTCTTTCAGAGATGGTTCCGCACAATTATATTCAGATTGGCGTTTTCGAAGCCGGTGTTTGTCTAGGAATAACAGGTTGTTGGTCGGCAACTAAATTGTGGACCGGGAAATATCTTGAGATCGATAATTTTGTCGTAAACCCGGAACATCGTTCTAAGGGAATCGGAAAATTACTGACAGATTATATCGAACAAAAAGCTATTGATCTGGACTGTAGTAGTATCGTTCTGGATGCTTTTACAGGAAATTTTGCTGCACACCGTTTTTACTATAATCAGGGTTACGGCCCGAAGGGATTCCATTTTGTCAAAATTTTGGATGAAAACAAACTAACGCAATAAAAAAGTATATTACTTTTTTTATTGAACCTGCAAAATCAGTATTAAACCAAAGAATTGGTTATTTTTGTTTTACAAACCTTATTATTAAATTATTTTGGGATTATATAAAAATCTATTCAAGCAAACTGCGATTTACGGACTAGCAACGGTATTACCGCGAATGCTGAGTTTTTTATTAGTAAGATTGTACACGGATATTTTGCCAACGGCTGAATATGGTGAAGTGTCAATTGTTTTATCGTGGATGGTTTTCTTTAATGTTGTACTTTCATACGGAATGGAAACAGCCTTTTTTAGATTCTACAGTGCCGAAGAAGATAAGAAAAATGTAATTGCAACTTCGACAATTTCTATATTCTGGTCTTCAATAATCTTTTTGTTTGTTGCCTTAATTTTTAGAAATACATTAGCTGCCCTGGCAGAAGTAGATGTACAATATATTACCTATTCCGTTTGGATTTTAGTTTTGGATGCTTTGGTTTTAGTGCCGTTTTCTAAACTTCGGGCGAATCAAAGACCAATGGTTTATGCCGCAATTAAAATTGGAAACGTATTTATCAATTTATTGTTGAACATTTTCTTCTTGATGTATTTGCCAAAACTGGCTGCTTCAAATCCTAATTCAGTTTGGGATAATTTATATGTTGAGAATTTTCAGATTGCCTATATTTTCATTGCAAATCTGTTGGCGAGTTTGGCCACTTTTGTTGTGCTTTCGCCAAATTATCTTTCGCTTGGAAGAAAATTTGATCCTGTACTTTGGAAAAAAATGATGAAATATGGTTTACCAATTTTGGTAGCAGGACTTGCATTTGCGGTTAACGAACATTTCGATAAAATTCTATTAGGATATTTATTGCCTGAAAATTTAGCAAAATCTGAAGTTGGGGCTTATTCTGCCTGTTATAAACTTGGTTTATTTATGGTTTTATTTGCAACAGCTTTTAGACTAGGAATTGAACCGTTCTTTTTTAGTCATGCTAACAATGAAAAAGCACCTCAGACTTACGCCGTAATTACAAAATATTTTGTGATTTTTGGTTCCTTAATTTTATTAGGGGTAATTGTTTTTGCAGACCTTTTAAAAATGCTTTTACTTAAAGATCAATCCTACTGGGAGGCTATGAAAGTGGTGCCGCTCATTATTCTGGCCAACTTCTTTTTAGGAATTTACAACAACTTATCAGTTTGGTATAAATTGACCGACAAAACAAAAATTGGGGCTTATATTTCAATTGTTGGTGCAATAGTAACTTTGGTTTTAAATTATTTATTAATTCCAACTTACAGTTATTACGGTTCTGCAATTGCAACAATTTCAGCTTACGGAACTATGATGTTGATTTCTTATGTTTTAGGAAATAAATATTATCCGATACCTTATGATATGAACAAAATTGGAGCTTACCTTGGAATTTCAATAGTATTTTCGGCTATATCTTTTTATGGATTTAGAGAAAATTACTTTGTTGGAATTCCGTTATTTTTAGCTTTCATCTATTTTGTTTACCATAATGAAAAAGATACAATCAAAGGAATTATGAATAGAAAGTAATAGACTTTTTAATCTTTTATAATAAAAAATGAAAATACAAATTATCAATAAATCACAGCACGACTTACCAAACTACGAAACAATTGCTTCGGCAGGAATGGATTTGCGTGCTAATTTAACCGAATCAATTACGCTTAAACCTTTAGAAAGAACTATAGTAAAAACAGGTCTTTTTATTGAATTACCAATTGGATATGAAGCGCAGGTAAGACCAAGAAGCGGATTGGCTGCGAAAAAAGGAGTAACCGTTTTAAATTCACCAGGAACTGTTGATGCTGATTACAGAGGCGAGATAGGGGTAATTTTAGTAAATTTATCAAATGAAGAATTTGTAATCGAAAACGGTGAGCGAATTGCCCAATTAATTATTGCCAAACACGAAAGAGCTGAATGGATTGAAGTTGAAGAATTATCAGAAACTTCAAGAGGTGAAGGCGGATTTGGGAGTACAGGCGTAAAATAGTTTTCGGTTTTCAGTCGCAGTAAACAGTTTGAACTTTGCGATCTTAAAAATGAAATGATAAACGAGCGACTTTGCGTAAATTCTTTGCGCTCTTTGCGGTTAAAAATTAAATCAAGAACCAACTCAAGAAGATTTTTTTAATCTTTCTATAAAAAATAAAGACAAAATGAAAATAATAGTTCCAATGGCGGGCCGCGGCTCGAGACTTAGACCACATACTTTAACTGTTCCTAAACCATTAATTCCGGTTGCTGGAAAATCAATCGTACATCGTTTAGTCGAAGACATTGCTAAAATCTTAAAACAGCCTATCGAAGAAGTTGCTTTTATTTTGGGTGATGAAGCTTTTTTTGGAGATGATGTTGTTGAAAGTTTGCAAGATTTAGCAAAAGGTTTAGGTGCAAAAGCCTCAATTTATCGTCAGGATTTACCATTAGGAACTGGTCATGCGATTATGTGCGCCAAAGAATCTTTATCAGGACCTGCCGTAATTGCTTATGCAGATACATTGATCAGAGCTGATTTCGAATTAGATCCAGCGGCAGATGCTGTAATTTGGGTAAAACAAGTAGATCAGCCAGAAGCATTTGGGGTTGTGAAATTAAATAACAATAATGAAATTATAGAATTGGTTGAAAAACCAAAAGAATTTGTAAGTGACCTGGCGGTTATCGGAATCTATTATTTTAAAGAAGTTGGTGAGTTGAAAAAGGAACTTCAGGGTGTTCTGGATAATAATATTCAGAATGGTGGAGAATACCAAATCAATGACGGAATTAAAGCGATGATGGCTAACGGAAAAGTTTTTAAAACCGGAAGCGTTGACGAATGGATGGATTGCGGAAACAAAGATGTTACCGTTGAGACTAACTCAAGAATGTTGGGATTTCTGCACAATGACGGAGAACATTTAGTAGATTATGATGTAACATTAGAAAATTCAACTATCATTCCTCCTTGTTACATTGGAGAAAATGTAGTCCTGAAAAACACTACGGTTGGACCAAATGTTTCTTTAGGAAAAGGATGTCATGTAACAGACAGTGTTATAAAAAACAGTTTAGTTCAGACGTTTTCTCAAATAAAAAATGCTAACTTAGACAATGCGATGATTGGAAACCATGTTAGTTATGATGGTAAATTCACAAGTATTAGCATTGGAGATTATTCGGTTTTAGAATAAAAAGAAAGTTTTAGTTGATTCTTTTTGGTTTAAAAATTAAATTATTAAAAGAATGAAAAAAGGGGTTTTAGTAATTTTATTTTTCGTTTTGCTAGGCAATTCAGCTTCGGTTTTAGCTCAGACTGAACCGGAAGATATTGCTATGGCAACCGATGAATATCAGGACTCTTTTTATGAATCGCTAAAACAAAAAGGAATCGAAAACTATGATAAAGCCATTGTATCATTAGAAAAATGCATTAAGCTAAAACCAAATGATGCTGTAGCTTATTTTGAATTGGGAAAAAATTATTTTTTCCTAAAGCAATATAGTAGTGCCCAAAGCTCGTTTGAAAAAGCGACGCAATTAGATCCTAAAAATAAATGGTACTGGCTGGGAATTTATGATGTGAGTTTTGAAACCAAAAATTATCCTTTGGCAATCGAAACGATTCAGAAAATTATTCCGTTTGACGAAGAATACAAAGACGATTTGATCTCCTTATACATGTTGACAAATCAGTATGACAAAGCGCTGTCGACAATTAATGAAATGAACGATAAGTTTGGAAAATCGGAAGATCGCGATCGTTATAAAATGCAGATTTTATCGCAGGGAAAATATCAAAATTCTGAGATTGCAAATTTGATTGATCAGATAAAGCAAAATCCGAAAGAAGAATCGAACTATGTGAATTTGATTTTTTTATACTCAAAAAATGAGGAAACAGACAAAGCGCTGGATGTTGCAAAACAATTGGCAAAAGAAATCCCTGATTCTGAGTGGGCTCAGGTGAGTTTGTTTAAAGTTTATTTAGATGCCAATAAAGCAGATCAGGCAATTAAGTCAATGAATATAATTTTGTCAAGTTCTAAAATTGATTCAAAAATAAAACATCGTACGCTAAATGAGTTTTTGATTTATGTGAATAAAAATCCGCAATATGCTCCGGATTTAGAAAAAGCAATTGCTTATTTCGACAATGATCCAAATGTTGATGTTGCAAAAGAAGTTGGTAAATTTTACCATAGCAAAGGCCAGTTTGAAAATGCAATTAAATATTACGAAAAAGATTTAAAGACAAATTCAGATACAGACCGCGAAACCAATTTGCTTTTGCTTGAGGCTTATACACAGGCAAAACAATTTGAGCCGATGACAAAAAGAGCGATGAATATGATTGAAGTTTATCCGAGCCAGCCGCAATTTTACTATTACGCAGGCTTAGGAAACAATAAATTACAACAATTTAAGAATGCAAAAACCGTTTTAGAAATGGGACTTGATTATGTAGTCGATGATAAAACACTTGAAGCAAATTTTAATATTCAGCTTGGAGAGGCATATAATGGGTTAGGAGATGCTAAGAAAAAAGAGGAATACTTTTTGAAGGCAAATGAGTTATTAAAACAAAAGAAGTAAAAAATGAAAAAATATATAGCACTAATATTGCTATCGGTTTTTGTGATTTCATGTAAATCAAAAGCTGTTGCAGTACAAAACACAGACAAACCTGTAGAAGCACCAAAAGAAGATAAAAAAGCGGTTGCAAAACATTACGACAATAAATTAGATTTTAAAACATTAAATATAAAAGCAAGCGCTAAATATGAAGATGAAAAACAAAGTCAGAATGTAACGGCAGATATCAAAATAGAAAAAGACAAACAAATTTTAGTAAGCGTACGTTTCTTGGGAATTACAATGGCTAAAGCATTGATTACACCAACTACAGTAAGTTATTACGAAAAAATAAAAGGCACTTATTACGAAGGAGATTTTACAAGTTTAAGTAAATGGCTGGGAACTGAATTAGATTATAGCAAAGTCCAAAATTTATTGGTTGGAGAAGCTTTGGACGATTTGAGAAAAGGGAAATATACACAGACAATTGTAGAAAATCTTTTTAAGTTAGAGGATGAAAAAGAAGCCAAAGTAAAAAAGACTTTTTACTTAGATTCTGAAAAATATTTAGTGCAAAAAGAAGAGATTTCACAACCTGCAGAAAACAGAATGTTAGAAATTAAATACTCTGATAGTAAAACTTTTGATCAGGGAATACTTCCAACAAGCATTGAGATTAATGCTGCTCAGCCAAAAGGGAAAACCAATATTAATTTAAATTATAACAATATTTCATTTAATGAAGAACTTTCTTTCCCATATAGTGTTCCAAGTGGGTATAAAAAAGTTATAATTAATTAAATTTGCAAAAAGAAAAAAGAAACATGCCAAAATTTCTCCTCAGCCTAATTTTTATTTGCGCCACAACTTTTACGTGGGCGCAGGATTCGCAACAAGAAAAACTGGAGCAGCGTAAAGCTCAGATTCAGCAGGAAATTAGAGATAATGAAAAAATGTTGCAGTCTGTAAAGAAAAAAGAGAAATCGGCAGTGAATGTCTTTTTAATTCAGGCGAATAAAATTAAACTGAAAGAAAAACTGATCAATACTACCGCAAAGCAAGAAAAACTTTTAAGCAATGACATGTATATTAATCAGGTTCAGGTTAATAAGTTAAAAAAGGAATTGACGGTATTAAAAGAAGATTATTCTAAAATGATTCTGAAATCATATAAGAGTCGATCTGAGCAAAGTAGAGCGATGTTTATTTTGTCTTCTGAAAGTTTTTTGCAGGCCTATAAAAGAGCGCAGTATTTAAAACAATATACCAATTTTAGAAAAAATCAAGGTTTAGAAATTCAATCTAAAACAGCTCAGTTGGTTGATTTTAATGCTAAATTGGATGGCCAAAGACAGGTTAAGAAAAAGATTATTGCTGAAAATCAAAAAGAAAAAGTAAGCTTAGAAATTGAAAAGAAAGAACAGCAAAAATTAGTTAACTCGATTAAAAAAGACAAAAACAAAATTATTGCTGATACGAGAACGAAACAGGCAGAAGCTAAAAGAATTGACAGACAAATTGATCGTTTGATTCGTGAAGCTATTGCAGAAGCAAATAGAAAAGCTGCAGCTGAAAGAGCAAAAGAAAATCCGGGATCGACCGCTCCGGCAGCTCCGGTTTCATCATCAAAAATTGCCTTAACACCAGAAGGAAAAATCCTGGCTGCCGACTTTAAAGCAAATCGTGGAAAATTACCATGGCCAGTAGAAAAAGGATTTATTTCATTAGGATATGGTGATCAACAACATCCGTTGTATCCAAATTTAACGGTTCATAATTCAGGAGTTGAGATCACAACGGAATCTGGCGCAACTGCACGTGCCGTTTTTGAAGGGACGGTTTCAAGTGTTATCGTTTTATCTCCAATCAACAGGGCGGTTATGATTCAGCACGGAGATTATTTCACGGTTTATCAAAACTTAAGTCAGGTATTTGTAGAAAAAGGAGACAAAGTAAGTATCAAACAAAGTATCGGAAAAGTGAGAACTAGTGGTGATACCGGAAAAACAATTATTAAGTTTTTGATTCTTCAAAATACGTCAAATAATAATCCGGAAGGATGGTTACAAAATAGATAAAGAAAGGGAGCTAATTAAGCTCCCTTTTTTTATTGTTGTTGTTGTTGTTGTTGTTGCAAATGATCCATATAATCGAGTTGCTCCTGAACTCGTGATGAAACTTCCTGAAGTTTGACATCGTTGATTTCTTCAAATTGTCTTCCATCTTCGTAACCAATAGAAACACAAACGGAAAGTGTTTGTCTCGCTAATCCCTTAAAAGTTCCTTTTATAGGTGTACAATCGCTAAAATTTCTTCCCACAGAAAGGCGTACATGATTGTCCATTGTCCAGATATTATTTGTCGGATCCAGACCTAGCCAACCTTGTTTTGGCGTAAAAATTTCTACCCATGCATGTGTTGCACCTTCGCCTCGAAGTCCGCTTTCATTAGGACAAATATAGCCGCTGACATAACGTGACGGAATTCCGGTCGTGCGCAAAAGCTGTAATAGAATATGAGCAAAATCCTGACAGACACCTTTTTTGAGCGTCAAAATTTCATCGACAGTTGTTTCAATATTGGTGATTCCTTTAGTGTAAGTAAAATTATCAAAAACATAAGCATTGCATTGCCGGGCAATTTCAATTATAGATTTGTTTTCAATATTTATCTCTTTTAAAATGGCTTCAATTTCATTTTGTTTCTCAATATCATCCAAATAGCAAAGTCGCAGTAACATAATGCTTTTTTCTTTTTGAGCCTGAATATCTTCCACGGAAGTGGTATCAATCTCCGGAATTTTAAGAGAATGATTCACTCTAACTAACATTCGGGATTCGATTATCATTTCGGTATGAGCATCTAAAACATTGAAATTTCCAACGCGATTTCCATAATAATCTTCAGAAATATCGACATCAGGATTGTGTGTAATTAAAAGCTGATATTGCAATACTTCCTGATTTTGAAAATGATGTGGGAATAACCGAATTTCATTAATACTTTCTTTTATGGGATAATTGTATTGGTATTTTGTAAGGTGAACTATTTTAAAAACCGCCATATTTTTAGGTATAAGAAAAGAATAATTTTGAAAAATCTGTCGAAAATTGAATAAGCTGATTTTTAGTGTTTCGTAAAACTTCTTCCAATTCCTGATTTGTCAAATGTTGATAATCGGTATAAGCCACATAACTTTTCAATCGGCCAAACTGGTTCATTAAAGTGCGTGCTTCACTCAAATCATTGTCTTTGAAAAGACAGTTTAAATAAGTGTTTATAAAGTCTAAAGTATAGATTACAGAATGCGCAAAATCCATATTGAAAATAACCTGATGAGCAACTTTTCGATTGTGCGAAATGTTGCTGTAGCTTTTTAAATACAATTCATATCCGGACAGAGACAGCAATAAACGGCGCCAATACATTAAATCTTCTTCGCCTTCGAGATTATAATTAATAGGAGCAAAGTAAGCCTGAGTCATCGAAATAGTTTGTAAACATCTTTCGATATGTTTGCCAATGCTCGAAAAACACCAGCCCAAACCTCGTGGCATTGTCACCTGAAGGATTCCATTATAGAGTAATAAATCTTTATTGAGTTTGGTAATAATTTTTAGCGCATCAGTTGTTTCCAGTTTTTTTGGAAGATCTGACGAGTTCATATAATGATACATCGAGTTGATATGTTCCCACAATTCTTTTGTTATTTTATCCTGAGAACCACGTGCATTTTCGCGCGCTTTTACCACTAAATTTTTAACCGAATTGTCATTTTGATTGTCGCAAATAATGTATTTGAGAACATAAGTTGTGTCATATTGTATCGCATGAATTTTATCTCTTGACAAATTAGTATAATATTCTAATAAAGGTTTATAGCCCTGAGAGTCATTAATTTCTTTGTCAAAAGATAAAATATAGGAAGTGTTCAAAGTAAGCAACATTCCATCTGTACGTTCCATATATCGGTTGAGCCAAAACATTCCGTCGGCAACTCGACTAAGCATATTTACTCCCATTTTTGAATGTTTTTTGAGGTTAGAATAAGGTGTTTATTTTATAATCCAGGTGTCTTTACTACCGCCACCCTGAGAGGAATTGACAACCAAAGAACCTTCTGTTAAAGCAACGCGAGTTAATCCGCCGGGAACAATTTGAATGCCTTTTGGTCCACATAACGCATAAGGCCTCAAATCGACATGGCGTAATTTGAGTTGCCCGTCTATTAAACAGGGAACAGTACTCAATTGTATAATAGGCTGTGCAATAAAATTTCGAGGTGTTTTGGCTATTGCAATTTTGGCATCGTCCATTTCTTCCTGCGTTGCCTTGTTACCCATGATCATTCCGTAACCGCCACTTTGATTGGTTTCTTTAATAACCATCGTTTCCATATTGGCAAAAACGTGTTCGCGCTCGTCCAGATTTTCCATTCTGTAAGTAGGAACATTTTTCAAGATTGGTTCTTCGTTCAAATAATATTTAATCATATCCGGAACATAAGCGTAAATCGCTTTATCATCGGCAACGCCATTTCCGACAGCGTTTACTAAGGCCACATTTCCTTGTCGATAAGCACTGATTAATCCAGGAACACCAAGTGCACTGTCTGGTTTAAAAACCAAAGGATCCAGATATTCATCATCTAAACGGCGATAAATAACATCGACTTGCTGTAAGCCGGATGTGGTTTTCATATAAACGCGATTATTATTGACGACCAAATCTCTTCCTTCAACCAAAGGAATTCCCATTTGGCGTGCCAAATAAGTATGTTCGTAATACGCCGAATTATAAACACCGGGTGTCATCAAGACCACATTTGGATTAGAAACGTTTCTCGGCGAAAGCGAGACCAGAATGCTATGAAAAATCATCGGATAATTACTGACCATACTTACATGGTTTGACGAAAGCATATCGGGGAAGATACGTTTAGTAATTTCTCTATTTTCTAACATATAACTCACACCGCTCGGGCATCGCAGATTGTCTTCCAAAACATAAAACTCACCTTTTGCTCCGCGAATTAAATCGATTCCGGCAATGTGAACGTGTATATTATGCGGGACTTTTATTCCCTGAACCTCTTGTATATAATGTGGACAAGAAGCAATTAATCCCGCAGGAATGATTCCATCTTTGATAATATTTTGCTCATTATAAATATCTTCCAAAAATAAATTCAACGCCATTAAACGCTGTTTTATTCCAGATTCCACTTCTAACCAATCGTTTTGTGTGATGATTCTCGGAATGATATCAAAAGGGAATATTCGTTCAATTCCGTTGGCATCATCACTGTAAACAGTAAATGTAATTCCCTGATTCATGAAGAGATCAGAAGCCTGTTGTTGTTTGTTGGTTAAATTTTTATGACTTAAACTTTGTAAAGTTTTAAAAACCTGACTGTAGGAATCCCGAACGCCTTCTTTTGAGAACATTTCATCCCAACCTTTATGATTTAAACTGGGTGCTAGCTTCGCCATACTCTAATTATTAAATAAATTGAATTATAGACTTTTTGATGAAAAATATTCATTTTTTGATCTAAAATACAAATTTATTTTTCTGTTAAGTTTTAAAATAGTATGGATTTTATAATTTATACGCGATTCTTTTTTTGACCTTTCTATTTTGAAAATTATACTTTTTAAGGCTATGTTTTTTTTCAATTTCATATTCGGAATATCGGCTTTGTTGAAGTGTAAGCCCTTAAAAACTAAATGAATGATTATTAAAACAGAAAAAGGGAACCATTATAGCTCCCTTTAATTTATAAACTCCAATAGTTGGAATTTGGAATTTAAAAAAATTGAAATTTCACTCAATCGTACTGTTCCAAAAAATATTTTACAACATCGGTGGTTGTTACGATTCCTTTAAGTTCGCCACTATCTACAACAGGCAAAGCGTGAAAATCTTCTTTGGCAAAAATTTCAGCCAGATCTCTTATACTAAGATCTGATGAGACTGTTTTGGGTTTTGAAGTCATAACCTGAGAGATTGTCAGCATGTCCAGAACGGCTTCATCAGCACCTTCCTGTCCTTCAAACAAGGCACCAAAAGTTAATCGGTTGATATCCGTTCTGCTAATAATCCCTACAACTTCTTTCCCTTTCACAATAGGAATATGGCGAATCGTATTTTTCTTTAGTTTCTCAACAACCATTTTAAGGTCGTCATTTTGGTTTGCAGTCACTACGGTTTTGGTCATAATATGACTGATTGGTTCTCTTTTTTTCATAATTGATTTGTTACTTTGTTAGTATCAAATATGTCGAATAATCCTGATAAAAAATATGACTTTTATCATCGTTGAGATCTAAGAAGGATAATCTGATTTATTGGGTTTTCATCAAAAAAAGAATCAAAATGGAAGTAAAAAGAGGTAAGAATGTAAAAATCATTCTATTGTTCAATGGAAATTGTATCTAGTGAAATTTAAAAATAGTATTTTTGCACTATGGAAACAAATAGACAGAAAAAAATAGGCGGTGTCATCCAAAAAGATTTGGTTGATATTTTGCAAGGTGAAGTGCGAAAAAACGGAATTAACAACTTGGTAATTTCCGTATCCAAAGTTAGCGTTACATCAGATTTATCTGTGGCAACAGTATATTTAAGCATTTTTCCACAAGAAAAAGCAAAGGAAACTTTAGAAGGTATAAAATCGAATACAACCTTAATTAAACACGATTTGTCACAACGTGTACGTTTGCAATTGCGTCGTGTACCCAACCTGGTATTTTTTATCGATGACTCATTAGACTATATCGAAAAAATTGACAACGCTTTATCAAACAGAGAAAACCCAATTGAAAACCGTGATCTTTTAGAAAAAAGAAGAAAATCATAAGTTGAATTTCCCCCTTTACATAGCCAAACGTTACATTTTTAGCAGAAGTAAAAACAATGCTATCAATATTATTAATCGCATTGCCAGCATGGGAATTATTGTTGGCACAATGGCCTTGTTTGTGGTTTTATCTGTTTTTAGCGGACTAAAGGTATTCAGTCTTTCTTTCACGAATGAAATTGACCCCGATTTAAAAATTACAAGTACGCTGGGAAAATCATTTTTGATTACGCCGGATCAGGAAAGTAAAATTAAAAAGATAGATGGCGTTGCTTCGTATACCAAAATTATCGAAGAACGTGTTTTGTTTTTGTTTAAAGACAAACAACAAGTTACGTATTTAAAAGGAGTGGACAGTCTTTATCCGGTTGTAAACGATATCCGAAAAAAGCTTTTTAATGGTCAATGGATTAAGCCTGATACCTATCAGGTAGTCGTTGGTTATGGTATCGCAAGAGATTTTTCGATGGGCGTTTTAGATTTTGAAAACCCCTTGCAGATATTTGCGCCAAAACCGGGAAAAGGGGCTTTTGAAAATCCCGAAGAAGCTTTTAATAAAACCGATGTTTTGCCTGTCGGAATTTATTCAATCAGCGAAGATTTAGATTCGAAATATGTGTTTGCCGATTTGAGCTTGGCACAGGAATTATTGATGTACAAACCAAATCAGATTTCGGGCGTAGAATTCAAATTAAAAGAAAATGCCAATGAAGATGCAATCCGATCTCAACTGGAAAATATTTTCAAAAATAAAATCACAATCAAAAACAGAGCGCAACTCAATGAGTCTTTGTATAAGATGCTCAACACCGAAAACATTGCAGTTTATCTGATTTTTACTTTGGTGATAATTGTGGCACTTTTTAATTTGGTTGGCGCCTTAATTATGATGATTCTAGATAAAAAAGGAAACCTGAAAACCCTTTTTAATCTTGGAACAGAAATTAAAAGCCTTCGAAAAATATTCATGCTTCAGGGAACCCTGTTAAGTGTTTTTGGAGGGATTATTGGCCTTGCTCTTGGAATTATTATGGTTGTTTTACAGCAAAAATACAACTTTATTATGTTGACCCCAACTTTGGCCTATCCTGTCGTTTTTACTTTAGAAAACGTACTTATCGTAATGGCAACAATCGTTTCACTTGGTTTCGTAGCCTCTCTAATTGCCAGCAGCAGAGTGAGTAAAAAGCTGTTAGATTAATATTTCTTCTTAAAAAATATTACCTATATTTATCGTCTTAAAAAGCTACAGCATATGATTGTTTCTGCCTAATCCTATATTTATTTTTTAATAATTAGGATACTAACGTTTATTTTTTCGAGTTCAGATAACTTATTCTGGACCAATTTTATCATTTATCCTAATATATCATGACAGAAACAACTATACAGAAAAGTTTATTTTCTAAAATTTTTACCACTTTAAAACAAGCACTCAAAGGCGACGAATCTTTTGATTACACTGCCGGAAGCATTAAAAAAGCAGTTATTTTACTGGCCATTCCGATGGTTTTAGAAATGATGATGGAATCGGTTTTTGCTTTAGTCGATTTATATTTTGTCGGTCATTTAGAACACTCGAGTTTTGCCATTCAAACCGTTGGTTTAACCGAATCGGTATTAACGATTATATATTCTTTGGCAATTGGTATGAGTATGGCAGCAACAGCTGTTGTAGCACGACGCATTGGAGAAAAAGATCCAATTGCTGCTGCGAAAGCCGGAATGCAGGCTATTATTATTGCTTTTGCCGTCAACAGCGTAATGAGTATTCTGGGCGTTGTTTATGCCAAAGATATACTGATTTTAATGGGAGCGTCCGTTGAAGCTGCTGAGCACGGTTTCCGATTTACACAAATAATGATCGGAAGCAGTTTATGCATTATGCTTTTGTTCCTGATTAACGGAATATTCAGAGGTGCAGGAAATGCAGCCATTGCAATGAAAAGTTTGTGGTTAGCGAATATCTGTAATATTATTTTGTGCCCAATTTTAATTAATGGTCTTGGTCCAGTCCCTGCTTTTGGTTTGGTTGGAGCTGCGTTGGCAACAACCATTGGAAGAAGCATTGGAGTTTTGTATCAAGTCTATCATTTGTTTTTTGGAAAAGGGGCATTAAGAATTGTTATCTCTTATTTTATTCCTGATTTTAAACAGATAAAAGCATTAATAAAAATTGCAGCTCCGGGAATTTTACAATTCGTTATTGCTTCGTGCAGCTGGATTTTTCTGGCGCAATTGGTTGCCACAACAGGAGGAGATCATGGTTCTGCAGGTTATCAGACCGCACTTAGAATTATGATGTTTTTTATTCTTCCCGCGTGGGGTTTAAGTAATGCTGCTGCAACTTTAGTTGGTCAGAATTTAGGAGCAAAACAAATTGATCGTGCCGAAAAATCGGTTTTAACGACAGCAAAATACAACGTCATTTTTATGGCGACCATCATGGTTATTACATTAGTTTTTGGAAAGTACATTATATCGTTTTTCACGAATGATGAAATGGTAAGAGTAGTGGCCGTTGAAGCCTTGCAGATTATGAGTGTTGGATTTGTTTTCTATGGAATTGGAATGGTTTTAATTAATACATTCAACGGAGCAGGAGATACCTGGACACCAACCGGAATAAATTTTTTCGGATTTTGGTTGTTCCAAATTCCTTTAGCTTATGTATTGGCAAAACATTTTAATATGGGACCAACAGGCGTTTTTATTGCCATTCCGGTTGCAGAAACTGCTATAACTTTGGCAGGGATTGTCCTTTATAAAAGAGGAAAGTGGAAGCGCATTCAGGTATGATTTAATAAAAAGACCTTCAATTGAAGGTCTTTTTTTATTTAAAAGTTAAAAATTATAGTTTAACATTTTATTTATTTAAAAATAACGTACATTTGAAAGTACAATATAAAGTACACAACAACTATAATATGAAAGCAGTCACAATATCTACATTAAGAAAAAATATAAAAAATTATTTTGATGAAGTATCTGAGTCCTCAGAAATAATCGTTGTACCTAGAAATACAGAGGAAGATGCCGTTGTAATAATTTCAATGAAAGAATATAATTCTATATTAGAAACCCAGCATTTATTATCAACTAAACAAAATAGAAAAAGACTTGCGGAATCTATTGAGCAAATGGAGAAAGGAAAGTTGACATCTTATAATTTAGATGAAGCATAAATATGGATATTTGTTTCACTAAACATGGTTGGGAAGAATTTGAATATTGGATTGAAAACGATACTGACACTGCGATAAAAATAAAAGAATTAATAAAATCAATTAGAGAAAATCCATTTAAAGGAATTGGAAAACCAGAACCCTTACGTCACGATCTAAAAAGTTTTTGGTCAAGAAGAAGTAATGGCGAACACCGTTTAGTTTATAAAGTTTCGGGAACCAAAGGAATTGATCAAAAGTGTATTATCATACAATGCAGATTTCATTATGATGATTAATTGAAATACAAAAAAGACCTTCAATTGAAGGTCTTTTTTGTATTAGAGATCTTTATAAAAGTTTTAAAATTTGATAAAACTTATGCTTTTAAACAAATTCATATCCGGCATAAACCTGTTCGATTTCTTTCATAACCGCAAACAAATCTTCAGGTGCGTCAGTTGTAACTAGCTTTTGTTTGTATTCTTTAAACGAATGAATTCCTTTGAAATAATTCGTATAATGACGGCGCATTTCAACAATTCCTAATCGCTCGCCTTTCCATTCCATTGACCAAATTAAATGATTTCTGGCGGCTTCAACTCGATCTGCAACTGTTGGAGCAGGTAAGTGTTCCCCAGTGTTAAAGAAATGTTTGATTTCATTAAAAATCCATGGATATCCAATCGCAGCACGACCAATCATAATTCCGTCGATTCCGTATTCATTTTTATATTTTAATGCTTTTTCCGGACTGTCGATATCGCCATTTCCAAAAATGGGCATTGTTATTCTTGGGTTGTTTTTTACACGTGCAATATGCGACCAATCAGCATGGCCTTTATACATTTGAGCACGTGTTCTCGCGTGAATAGTCAAAGCCTGCACACCAATATCCTGAAGTCTTTCAGCAACTTCATCAATATTAATTGAGCTTTCATCCCAGCCTAAACGTGTTTTTACGGTAACAGGTAAATCAGTACTTCTTATAACGGCTTTTGTCAAACGCACCATCAAATCGACATCTTTTAAAACGCCGGCACCGGCACCTTTGCAAACCACTTTTTTTACCGGACATCCAAAATTGATATCCACTAAATCTGGTTTTACTGTAGAAACAATTTTAGACGAAAGTGCCATTGCTTCTTCATCTCCACCAAAAATCTGAATTCCAACCGGACGTTCATAATCAAAAATATCCAGTTTCATTCGACTTTTGATAGCATCACGAATCAATCCTTCTGATGAAATAAATTCAGAATACATCATGTCAGCGCCGTGCGTTTTGCATAATCTGCGAAACGGTGGATCGCTCACATCTTCCATCGGTGCGAGTAATAAAGGAAATTCGGGTAATTCTATGTTGCCAATCTTGACCATCTTCAATATTTTGTGCAAAATTACAACATTTAGTTCAATTCACAGCAAAACATTTAAAAGGCTGGAATTAAACCATATAAGTGATATAAGTTTATTTAATTAAAATTGCAGAATTAAGTAATCTTTATATGATCTTAAAAGTTCATTTAACAAACCTGCAAGTAACACAAAGTTTTAAAATGAACTTATATCACTTATATGGTAAAAAATTAAGCATTCTATGATGCCTACCTATAGTCAAAAAATCGAATTGGTTTTCGGCTCATCGGATTAAAAACCAATGGATTTAAAGTTTCTTTTGAAGCGAATTCTATTTTTGGAGTAACTCGTAATTTGGCTCTGAAATGATCTTTTATTTCCTGCAGAAATTCAGGCGTTTGATTTTTTACCGCAATTTTTATCAGGATTTCATCTGTGCCTAAATCGTTGGTAGAAATCTCGATTATATGATTTTCGATATTGTCAAAACCACTTAAAACATCATTCATCGCTGGCGGATAAAGTGTCGTGCCTTTGTACTTTATCATTTGTTTTTTACGGCCAATTACCGGGCCAACACGCAAAGTATTTCTACCGCAAGAACAAGGTTCGTTATGAAGCTGTACAATGTCGCCGGTTTTAAAACGCAATAACGGCATGGCTTCAATTCCTAAAGTTGTAAAAGTAAGCTCGCCAACTTCGCCATTTTTTACGGGCATATTATTTTCATCGAGAACTTCTACGATAATTAATTCCGGGTGGTGGTGACCGCCAATTCCGTGTGCGCATTCGGTAAAAGCAGTGCTCATTTCGGTTGAAGCATAAGTCGAAAACAACTTAATATTCCATTTATCGATGATTTTTTTGGATAAAGTATTCATCGAAAAATCTTCATTTCTTAATGATTCTCCAATACAGATGGCACCTTTTATGCTCGAATTGTTATAATCAATTCCGTGAATTTCGGCATATTCAATTAATTTCAAAAGAAAAGACGGAACCGTAATTAAATAAGACGGTTTGTATTTTAAAATAGAATCCCATTGCAATTCCGGAATTCCGGCACCAACGCGGATAACGCCAACTTTCAGTTTTCGTAATCCCAGAAAATAAGCCAAACCAGCCATAAATTTCCTGTCGATTGTCGTCATTAATTGCACCACATCACCTTCTGCAATTCCGGCGCAGGCAAACGAAATGGCTTCATTATAAGCCAATCGATCCAAATCAGAATCGGTTAAACCAAAAGTTACCGGATCGCCTAAAGTTCCTGAAGTCGAGGCATAGTCAATAATTTTATGTTGCGGTACACACAGAAAATCATCGTTGTATTGTTGTAAATCTTCTTTTGTAGTTACGGGCAAATATTGTAGATCCTCGATCGTTTTTATAGTCGAAATATCAATATTTCTTCCTGCAAAAAGTCGTTTATAAAAAGGAGAATTCTCGCTGATATACGTTAAAAGTTCTGCTAATTTTTGTTCCTGAAAAATTTTAATTTCGTCTAAAGAATCTTTTTCTATTGCTGGAATCATTGTAATTTTCTTTGAGTTTTTTTAAATATTCTTCAATTTTTGCTTTTTCAGGAGCAGTAGTAATTTCTTTGGTCAGGGCTTTTTCAAAATTAGTCTGAGCAGCGCGGAATTCTTTTTTTTGATAAAAGTACAACCCTGCTTTGTAATATACAACCCAATAGTCCGGGTTTAAAGATTGATAACGCTGAATAAATTCGGAAGAAATGGTTTCTTTCTTTTTCAAATACAAATCAAACTGATGATTTTCAACTTTGAATTTTTCATATTTTCGAAAAGCTTCGCTAGTTATAAATGGATCTTTGGCGATATTTAAATTTTCTTCTTCAAATGAAATTGCCGAATATGATTTTCTGCCAAAAATAGAATCTAAATTATAACAGACAAATTCGCCCATTTGAAAAGGATTTGCCGATACCCAAACCAATTTTTCTTTTGGTTTAAAAATAATTCCGTGATGTGCAAGCAATTGGTTGAGGGCTTTTTCATTTCCATAACCCAATGATATATCTTTTAAGCCTTCTTTATTTCGTAGAATTTCAGAAGCAATTTTCGGATTCATTTTCGGATTTTCATCTAAAAGTTCCTGCATTCTGTCAAAGCGATATTTTGAATGACTGTCTTTAATTTGGGCCTGATTTCGTACATCATTTTTGAAAGCTTCACTTTGAAAATGATTCGAACAAAGTAATTGATTACTGTTCGGAACATCATATACATCTATTTTCTTTGGAGAAACTTCAATCAAAATAGCTTTATTATCCTGAGCACTTCCCACCATAATAGATTCAGAAACAAAAACCTTTCTTTTTTTAGCGATTGTAATTGCTTCTTCAATAGTTGAAGCGTGCTGTAAAATTTCGCGAGTCAAAATCGAGATTGGGGTTTTAGCACTCAGCGGAATTTCTGATTTTGAGGCATTAATCGTAACTGTCAAACCTTGCTGGTTCATTCCGGAAACAGCGCCAATCATGCCGGGCCAGGTCACCATCATAAAATTGAAACCTTGTTCCGGTTTTATAAAGGCGATGATTTTATTTTCCGCGAAAGCGTCATTGACATAAAAATCAAAATTGCGTCCAAGAATTAAATTTCCATCCTCAGATTTTTCGCCCCAGGCCGCAAAAGAAGAACAGCCAACCAAAGCCAGATCCTGCAAAGCATGGCCAATATCGTGCGCCGCGTGTAAGTATAAGCCGCGCTGATATTGTGGTGCAATATTGTCAAAATCGTGCGAAGTGTATTGTGAAAGCCCGTAAATCTCGGTTTGATATTCTGCCGTAACATTTGAATATAATTTTCGATTGTACCATTTTAAAAACTGACGCAGTATTTTTTGTTCAAATTTTGACGGCACTAAATCTTTTATTTTGGAGAAAAAAATCTGTTGTTGCCGTTGTAAAAGAGAATCAGATAAAGCGCCGGTGTTGAGACCAATTTCTAATGGATCACCTTCAACATACAATTCCCAAAGGCCTTGTTTGTTTTTTAAAAGTGAATTTTTTCCGGAGATAAAAACACTGTCAGAAAATTTAGTTACAACAGGTCTGGTCGCATTATAGCTGGAAATATCCGGTTGATGATTTTTTGATTTAGAAGTACCACAAGAAATCAAAATTCCTAAAAAACCGATGAAAAAAAGATATGTAATTCGGTTTTTCATGATTCATTTATTCGGTTGCCTGATTAATTTTCGTAATCAAATATTCTTTTCCAACAATTTCTGAGCAGGTTACAACCGCTCCAATTGTTACACCCAAAACACCATGCATATTAATACTTTGACCTGTTAGATATAAATTTTCTAATTTAGTTTTTGATGGAATCAAAGTCTTCATCGGATTGTTGGAATCTTTGACATAACCATACATATTACCATTATCGCCGCCAATATAATCACGATAGGAAAGTGGGGTCGAAGTATAAACTGATTGAATACAATCTTTAATTTCTGGAAATTTAATTTCAATTTCGGTTAAAAATTTAGCGGCTTTTCTGGTTTTGAATTCTTCATAACTTTCTCCACGATCATTTTTTTCGACCGTTGTATTAAAAGAATTTGACCATGGCAGAACATCATCAAATTTCATGTACGTTATAAATGTCATTCCGTCTGCCCAGACTTCATTTTTTTTAGAAGCATTCATTGATGCCATATAGGTTTTTGGCCAGGAATCTTCATCGTATTCGTGCGCTGTCCAGACTTCGCTACTCTTTTTAAAATGATAATAATTGTGATTAATATATTTGAAAGTTTCGGGTTTAAAAACGATATATAAACTGAAAGCAGAAAGTACACCTTCTAAGCTCTGAATTCTGTTAAAAAATGGTTTTCTGAAGTTTTCTTCACCGGCCATTTTCAGTGTAGTTTTAGGTTCGATATTCGAGATAAAATAAGTTCCGGAAACCTTAGTTCCGTCTTTCATTTCAACCGAATTTACCTTATGATTTTCAACGTCAAAACGGGTAACTTCCTTATGTTTGTAAAATTCTCCGCCGTGTTTTTTGAGTTGTTTCAAAAGTTGTTTGGTGATCTGACTTCCGCCATTAATACAACGCCACGAACTCTGAATATAAGAGTTAACGATTAGTGCATGAACATAGAAAGGAGACTTGTCCGGAATTCCGGCATACAAAAAATTAGAACCGGCTAAAACGGCTTTTAGTTTTTCATTTTGAGTAAAGGCATCAATCGTTTCTTTGGCATTTAAAGTCAAAATTTCATTGTCATATTTTCCTTCCGACTCTAAATTATATAGTGGAAATGAATCGCAAATCGATTGTAATTTTTCGCAGTATTTTTCAATATTCTCCTTTTCTTCGGGGAAATATTTTTCTAGTTGATGCACAAAATTTTCATAACCCTGAGCGTGTGGATATTCAATTTTATCGTCTTCAAAAGAAATAATATCAAAACCATTTTCGTCTAATTGTTTTAGATTTAGTTTGTCAATTATTCCTAAATATTTAAAATATTGATGCAGATTTTGACCTTCGCCAAGACCTCCGATATAATGAATTCCGGTATCAAAAATAGTTTTATCACGAACAAAAGTCTGTAGATTTCCGCCGTATTGATTGTTTTTTTCGAGCACACAAACACTGTAGCCTTCTTTCGCCAGAATAATAGCCGAAACCAATCCGCCGAGACCACTGCCTACAATTATTACATCGTAATGCTCTTTCATTTTAAATTTTCTTAAATATGATTAGGTTGTTTTCTTCTAAAATAGATTCAAAACCAAAGTTAAGTAAAGTGTCCTTTAGTAGCGAACAATCATTTAAAATTACAATAGAAGTTATAGCACTAATTTTTTCAATTTCATCTTTATAACTTTCATCCGAAATTAAAACAACATCAAATTGATTTTTTGAAATACTTTCGAGATTTTCTATATAAGAGATTTTTCTCTTTTTAAGGAAATAATTGGTATTGGCAACATCTCGTTTTTCTTCATCAGCAATGTACGACTGTATTTTGCGCTGCGGTTCCTGCAAAGCCAGTAAAACATCCAGTTGTCCGTAATCATTTGCAAAATGCAATATTTTGGCTTTCGCCGAAATGTGCTGATTGAGTTTATAATAAGTTTCTAAATGACTTTCAATATTTTGTTTGACACTTTTTACGACTTCAATTTCTTTGTAATCGTAACTATGAAGAAGCATTTTTTTGAAATAATTTGGGCCTTCTAATTCTTGTCTGATTTTGCGGAATTCAGCTTTAAAGAATGCACTTATTAACTTGGTTCTTTCTGTGTAATTTTTTCCAAACAAAAGATTTTCAGGAGTAATTCTTTCTAAGATTGAAACGGAAAGATGACTGCTGTGAATGACAAAATCACCTTTCGGAATTGCCTCTGAAGCGCCATGAATCACAACCGGAAGAATATCTAAATTAAATTCTTCGGCAAGATAAAAAGCCCCTTTGTGAAAACGTTTAATCTGATTGCTTTCTGAACGGGTTCCTTCCGGATAAATCATCAGCGAATAGCCTTCTTTTACTTTTTGACGTAAATGTTCAACACCGCCTTCAAGTCCTTCAGAAACCGGATAGAATCCAGCTTTTTTAACGGTAGCACCAAAAATAGGAGAGTTGTAAACCCAATCATTAACTAAGAAAATGATTTTTGGGCTCAACATTCCCATCGCCAAAATATCTACAAACGAAGAATGGTTGGCAATAATAATCGCTGGTTTTTTGAAATTTTCATTAAATTTATTAATGACTTTTTTATAAATAAACGGATTCGAATACAATACTGATTTCATGAATTTTGAAATCACATATCGAAATCCTTTCATTTTTGTTTCTCCTTTTATCGGAAGAATTGGCATGATGATTAAACTGAAAAGCGACATTAAAATTCCGCCCAATCCATAGTAGAAAAAAGAAATTACACCGTGTAAAAAAGTTCGAAATACAAAAGGAGCATTTCCTTTTTTAGGTCGGTTTGATAAAAATAATTTGAAAAGGATCGGGTAGAAGATAAACGTAATAATAAGCGCTGCGAAAACTCCAATTAAGGAAACAGATGAAATGGATCTCAAGGCCGGATGCTGTGCAAAAATCATAGCGCCAATTCCTAAAATTGTCGTGATAACGGCCAGGATAATTGAAGTTCTGTAAATCGCAATTTCGTTTTTGCCTGTTGTATATTCTTTTTGGAGCGCACTAGTCATGAAAATACTAAAATCGACACCATGTCCAAAAATCAACGTACAGACAATCATACTGAAAATATTCATCTGAATGCCAAAAATGCCCATAATTCCTGCCGTTACAATTCCGGTTAAAGCGATTGGAATACAGCTGACAATAACCAATTCGATTCTTCTGAAAAAGAAAAACAGAATCAAAATTACCGCAACGAAGGAATAATTGACAAGCGAATTAAAATCGGTTTTCAAAGTGCTGAAAAACGTTTCGTTCATTTGCTGGCGATCAATTGCAATGAGATTATTTTTGGCTGAAGCCGATTTTACAAAAGCATCTCGTTGTTCTGGCGTTACTTTTACTAAAGTCGAAATCGTAAAAAAACCATTTTTTTCGGTTACAAATTCTTTCAGTTGCAACGCCTGAATTTTTAAATATTCCTGAGCTGAAATGGGTTTAAAATTGAAATCTAAATGATCGTAAAATGTAGAATAAGTTGTGGGTTTAAAGCCGAGTTTTGAACCTTCGGCAATTAGTTCTGATTTTAAAAGTTCTTTTTTATTGGCATCCCAAAACGAATTCCATTTGTCTATTTTCTGCTGCTGTTCCTTCTGCGAAAGCATAATCCCTCCAACAGAACTGAAATTTAAGATTTTGTTTTGTTGTCTGTCCTTCGATAAATCAGAAAAAAGCTGACTATTATTCTGCAAAACTTCTTCCATGCTTTTTCCATACGAAGCAACGTAAATAGTTTTCGAAGTTAAACTCGTGCTTTCCTCCAGTTCTTTTTCGGCTGCTTTAATTTCCTTCGGAACAAAATTCAATTGCGACAAATCGTTATTGAAACCAACATTATTATAGGTGAAGAAGCAAACAATCGTAATTAAAACACAAAACCCAATTAAGATTTTATTGTTGTGAAAAGAAAAATGAGCCAATTTATCGATCACATTTTTCTTGTGTTCAAAGTTGTTTTCTTTCGGTTTATATAAATGAGGAACAATCAAAAGCGAGAAAAATGCAGAAGCCATAACAATTACAGCAGCGAAAATTCCGAGATCATTCAACGCATCAGATTTTACAAAAAGCAGACATAAAAATGCAACAGCTGTTGTGGAGCTGCTCATAATTACCGGCATCGTAATGTCTTTGTACAACGTTTTTACATCGCTGTTGTGTTTATAATGCGTGAGAATATGAATGGAATAATCAATTGTAATTCCGAGTAGAATAGAGCCAATTCCGAGTGAAATAGCTGAGATCTGTTCTTTTACAAAATATAAAAAAGCAACGGCAAACAAAGCTCCGAATACGGTTGGTAGAAAAATAATCAGCGGAATTAAAATCTTTCTGTAAAATAAAATCAAAATCAGCATCAGCGTAATCATCGCGATCGTTGTCGTTAAAACAATATCGCTTTTAATTTGATTGGCATTGGCAACGGCAATCAAAGCCGAACCAAAATAACTAATAGATGTTTTACCTTTAAATTTCTGATTTAAATTTTCCTGAATCGATTTTAGTTTAGACGCGAAAATCGTGTTTTTTTCTGTTTCGCTCGATGGCAGATTAGATGTTATAAATAGCAATAATTTCTTTTTGTCTTTCGTCATGACAAATCCATTGTCAAGCGTAAAATCGTCGCCAATATTTAATTGTTGTAATTTTTTAAGAGCGATAAACGAAATCCCTAATGGATCCTGCAGAATAAAATCTTTAGTAATAAATCCGGATGGTGAAATAATCGATTTATAATTTCCCTGAACCGTTGCCTCAATACTGTCTTTTTGCAGTTTAGTCTGAATGGTTTCGTAATCTTTATTGTCCAGGAAAAGTGGCAAATTCCCGTAGACAAAATTAATAGTTTCCTGAATATTTTCTTCGTCAATTTTTCCCTGAATTCCGGTTACGTAAGGTTTGCAGGATTTTGCAACGCTATCTGAAAAAGCGGTTGCCATTTCTTTTAAATCTTCATCAGAACCATTTTTTTCTAGTTTGAAAATGACCGTTATTTTATCAGCAAAATTCAATTGTTTTAAAACTTTTGCTGTGACATCAGCTTTATCGTTTGTCGGGATTAATTTGGTGATGTCTTCTTCAAATTTAATTTGAGAAGCAAAAAAGCCAAATACAAAAAGCATCAAAACAGCCAATACAACCGACAAAGATTTTCTTCGGTTGACAAACATATGAATGGCGTAGAAATAGTGATGCATAATTATTATTTATTGTTTTTTTGCCACAGATTAAGAGATTAAATTGATTTAAAATCTTTGTCAGTTCGCCACGAATTCACGAATTATTATAAATTAATTCGTGAATTGCTTCGCCAGTTCGCTGTCGCTTGGGTCGTGGTGAAAAAAAATCCTTTTAATCCTTTAATCTGTGGCAAAACTTTTCAGATTTTTATTCAATGCGTTTTTTGGTAAAAGCCGTTAAAAGCAAATAACTCAACAAACCAAAAAACAGCGCCGAAACGGATGCTAAAATAAGACTTCCAACGATATATTGTGTAGCATTTTTTTGAATATCGTCAAGCGTGATAGAACTGTCTAAAATTAAGGGAGCATCAGTAGAGACAAAATAACTTCCCATTTTTAAAGAACCATAGATGACAAAAGGAATGAAAGGCGGGAAACTCACATTAGAAGACAAATAAGCAATGACTTTATTGAGCTTAAATAAAGCAGCAAACGTAAAAAGCAAAATAGTCTGAAAACCCCAAAAAGGAGAAATACCAATGAAAACACCCAAAGCAATGGCAGCTGATTTTTTAAAATTGGAATCTTTACTTTCTAAAATATCTTCAAGAAAGAACTTTTTAAAACCCTTTTTTTTTGCTCTTCTAAGAAAGTCCCTTGGCTTGATATATAAAAGCGCATTGGTTACTAAAACCGTATTTAAAATACTGATTCTGGTAAAATCACGAAAGGGACGAAAGTGCGAAACACGTTCTGCCGGATCGTACAAAACCTGAACCGGAATATTTTTAACCACAATTCCTTTCCAGGCTGATCGAACGATAACTTCAATTTCAAACTCAAATTTATTGGTGTAAAATTTCTTCGGAATTAAATTTAAAGGATACAGTCGAAAACCAGATTGTGTGTCGTCGAGTTTTATTCCTGTTTCGAATTTGAACCAAAAGTTTGAAAATTTATTTCCAAAACTGCTTTTCTTTGGCACATTTTCCTGTGTCATATTTCGGCTTCCAATCAATAACGAATTCGGTTCATTTTGAATCTCTTCTATAAAACCCGGAATATCAGCGGCGAAATGCTGACCATCAGAATCGATCGTAATCGCATATTCAAATTTCATTTCGATTGCTTTTCGAAATCCATTTCTAAGCGCACGGCCTTTACCTAAATTTTTAGGATGATGAATCTGTGTAAGTTGAGAATATGATTTTAAAATCTCTGGCGTAGAATCTGTCGATCCGTCATTGACAATGATGACGTTTGGAGTGAAATCCAGAACAGAATCCAGCACCTTTTGTAACGTTTTGTGATTGTTATACGTTGGTACAATAACACAAAAGGAAGTGGAATTTAGAAGATCTTGCTGTGACAAAGTGGATTTCATTTTGAAGTTTTGCTTTCGCTTACTTTACAAATTGTTTTTCTTTTTCAGAGAAACTTTTCGATTGTAAAATAAAGTCCTTTAAGTACTCTTTCAAAGCGCTATTTTGCTCAGCATAATGATCTGTAATATATTTTTTATCTTCTTTAATATTCTTTTTGTAACCCGTAATTCCAGGAACATTTTCCTGAATACTTAAGCGGATCAATCGCATTTCAATATTATTTGGTTCGCTTTTGATGGTTGATTCAAGCAATTTTGCACCTTCCTTAAAACGAGCAATTTTGTCATTTAATTTCTTTTCAAACTTTGAGTCCAATAAAATGGAAGCCGCTTTATAAGCGACCAAAGTTTTATCATCATTGTTAGAAACATCAGCCAGTTTTGCTGAAAATTCTTTAGCGTTGCTTTCTGATTTTGTAACGCCAGTATACATTTTTCTGATGGCAGCCAAGTCTGGCGTGCCAGAAAAATTAACCCATAAAAGTAATGTTAATAGCAGTTTCATATCTAAAGTTTTTTATAGACATTGCTTAGTTTCAAAGCAACAGTCTCGTTAAAATAAGTGGTGTTTTTTACTTTCACCAGATTATCTTCAGTAGTTGTAATGTCAAGTTCTAAGCGCAATTCAGGATTTGTTTCCGGATTAATAAGCGCCATGAATTTTACGTTGGCAAGTGTCTGAATCATCAAACTGCTTTTGGTAATGGCTTCCGTAAGTTCCTTAATAATCTGAATCATGCAAACACCTGGCATAATGGGGTTTCCCGGAAAGTGGCCTTTGAAAACTTCGTGTTTTTCATTGACCAAAATCGTAATTGTATATTTAGAATCAGTTGTTTTTTCTTCCGAAAGAACTTTGTAAAAATCTTTTAAAACCATTTTTTTATTTTTTTCCTTCAAAGGCGTAAGAAAGTCCTAATTGAAAATTGACATTGCGATTATAATCCCTAAAAAGTACAGTGTTGCTGCCGTCATTATTATAATAGCTACTTTCTAAAACATCTGCTAACCCTTTTTTAACCCTTCCTTCAATGGTCAGGCCAGAAGGCAGACGATAGGCAACACCAGCTAAAATAGCTACATCATTATATGTTTTTTTTCGAACCAAATTATCATTTACCAAAATATCTAAAGAAGGTCCAAATTGAAATTGAATACCCGGTCCAAATGTAAATTTATTCATCAAACCAAAAGATAAGTAACCCAATTGAAGATCTCGATATTCAATTTTTTTCGAATCACCTTCATAGTAAATTCTGGCAAGATTATCTGCGCCTTCTCTGATGTAAATTATCTCAGGCTGTAATGCGTAATGTTTTTTAATATTTATTTCTCCGAATCCGCCAATGTAAAAATCAGTTTTATAATCAGAATTCATTTCTGAAATATTCGAAAAACTAAAACCTGCTCTTAAACCTGGTTTAAAAGAAGTTTGTGCGTGCCCATTCTGGAATCCAAAAAAAGCGATTATAACAAGTAATAAGTTGCTATACTTCAAGATTATTTTACTTTAAAAGTGTAGCTGATACCAAATTGCAATACCTGATTTAAAATTACCTGATCATAATAATAGTCATCATAATCGATTCCATCGTAACCGTAAATATCAATTAATCCTTGTTTAAACCGGGCTTCAAAAGTTAGTCCGTTTGGTAAGCTGTAGCCAATTCCACCAACAAAAGCCAAATCTGTACCAATTGGGTCATACCCGTATCGGCCAAAATTGTCACTTGTTTTAATGTCAAGAGATGGCCCGGCTAATACATGAAAACCTTGTCCTCCAAAATTAAACTTTGCAACTGCACCAAGTGTTACATAATTTAGTTCATATTTTGTGTCTTTTGGTATTGTATTTTGTCCAGGATTGCCATCAAAATAGGAGCCATCACTTCCTTGTCTTGAATACGTTATTTCAGGCTGAAGGGTAAAATATTTGTTGAATTTTATTTCAACTAAACCCCCAATGTAATAATCAGATTTCATACCGTTGTCATCAATATTGGTTAAGGTTGAAAGATTTAAACCGCCACGAATTCCCGGACTAACTTTAACTTGTGCTTGTGTGGTTGCAAGACCAATCAATAAAACAAAGGCAATTAAGGATATTTTTCTCATTTTGGTTTAGTTTAGGTTAAGATGAACTTTACTCTGATTTAAAATAATTTAGCTCAATTCTCAATTTGATATTCTGATGTAAAATGACAACTTTTTTAGCAAAAATATCGTTTTCTAAAGTAAAAGTAATTGTTATTTTTTCTTTTGTTTTAGAAGAACGAACGAGTTTTTCTAATTTCTGCTCTTTTTTGGAGACGAAAAGATAGTTATCACGATTCCCGTCTGCCGATTTATAAATGTTATCCGATTCGTTTTCGAATTGTTCCTGAATCACGTACTCTTTTTTAAGAAGCAATCTAAAATCTTCTTTCAGCGTATTGATCAGGATTTTTTTATCTAATTCCGAAACAATTGAGTTGACTTTAAAAGTCGTGTCGGAAATCTCAAAATCGAACAATTTGTTACCGAATTCAGTTGTGAAAACCACCCGATGCGTGGTGTCATTTATTTTCTTGGCAATAAAAATTCCAGACATTTCATGACCGTAAACCGTGATGTTGGTTTTGTAAACATAATCGGTTTTGGGTTCAGAAAAATAAGGAACTTCTACCGTTTTTTTGTCTAATTTTTTAGGCGTATAATTTTTAGTGACAGAGCCACAAGAAACCAAAACAATTGCGAGAAAGCAATTAATTAGTAAAAACTGAATCGTCGATTTTTGCATTGATCACTTTATTTTTAAGTACAATTCGGGTATAATCTTCAGATGATTCTAATAGTTTTACCTGAACAACTGTTGCTTCTTCTTTATCGAAAGTCAATTCGATTTGTTTGATGTATTTTTTCAGCGTAGCATCTTTCGGAACAAATTTCGCAATATTTTGTCCTTTTGATTTGAAGTACGAAATGGCAAATTCTTTATCATCAAACATATTGCCGCTCACGCTTCCAACAATTAATTTATTGATGCGTCCAAAGATCTTGCTGTTGCCAATATCAACCGCGCTTTTCTTTCCTTCGTCATTGATCAGGATTTTTCCGTTTTTAAAAACAATGCTGTAATTGTATGGTTTTTTGTATTGCCATTGCAAAAGATTCGGCTCTTTAAAAATCATTTTTCCTGATGTTTCAATGTCTTTGGATAAAAAATCCATATGTTTATATTGAACGAAATCGGTACTTAAAGTTTTTATTTTTTTAGAAACCACATTGACGTCCTGCTTGAAAGATGCAATTTCGGCATCCGTCATTTTTTGTTCCTGAGCAAACAAATTGCCTGAAATAAATAGAATTAGTAGTGCTATTTTAGTTTTCATATTTTTTTAAAATTTTTGCCACTCCCGATAGCTATCGGGATAAATGATTTACACAGATTATAGATAAAATCCGTTTTTATCCGCGTTTTCGCTTTAGCGAATCCGTCTCATCCGCGTTCTATCCCATAAGCTTTAAGATTCAAAAGTTCTTCCACAGAAATCACTTCATATTTGTTTTGCTGTAAAAATTGCAAAAACTGTTCCAATACTAAAACTGAGTGTAATCCTGTGTCGTGCAAAAGTACGATTCCGCCGGGAGAAACCCGTTTTATTATGCGATTGAAAATTAAATTTAGGTCTTTTGTTCCGCCGTCAAGCGAACGAATATTCCAGCCAATTAC
Source organism: Flavobacterium frigidimaris (assembly GCF_002217275.1). Lineage (NCBI taxonomy): Bacteria > Pseudomonadati > Bacteroidota > Flavobacteriia > Flavobacteriales > Flavobacteriaceae > Flavobacterium > Flavobacterium frigidimaris. The sequence continues at coordinate 30,487 of NZ_MUGV01000012.1, read as the reverse complement.
TTTATGGCCGGTTTTTTTTAAAGCTCGGCGAATCGAAGGTGTTGTAACTCCGTAAGGCGGACGAAAAAAGTTGATTTTTTTTGAAGTGAATTTTTCTAAAATTTCATCCGTTTTTTGAATTTCTTCCCTGATTTTTGCAGCATTATAAAAATCAAAAAATTTTGAATGATTATAAGAATGATTTCCCACCAAATGACCTTCAGCAATAATTTTTTTTACAATTTCCGGATGCTTTTCCACATTTTTTCCAATGCAGAAAAAAGTCGCTTTTGCATTGTATTTTTTCAGAAGATCTAAAACTTCCAAAGTAAAAACACTTGGCCCGTCATCAAAAGTAAGTGCAATTTTTTTTTCTGTTTCCGATGGATTATGGCAGAACGCTTTTATATGATAATTCGAAGAAATTCGGGCAGAACCAAAAGCATTTAGTCCGATCCAGATTAAAATTATTCCGATGAACCATAGTAAATTTATTGCTGTATAGAGATTCAGAAGAAGCAGTAAAAGCAATAAAAAAATAAAGAATAACGAAATGTTTTTATGCGTTATCATTTTGAAAGTAACGTAAAACTATGATTTTTTCCATTTACCTGATTGTACAATAAAATGGTATCGTAAGCTGGTTTAGTAACCGAATTTACTTGTAAGATTTCCGGAATTTCCTGTGTTTTTATAATTTTTGAAGCCATCCACAAAGCAAAAGCCGAAGCTGTATCGTATTCTCCGCTCAAATGTTTGAAGTACAATTGAGGTGTTTGAGCAAAAGCTTTTTCAGTCAGATTTTTGTAATAGGAATCAAAAGTGATATCACCGTCGAAGCCAAAAACAACAGCATCAACGTCTGAAATTTGTAAATTATTGGTCTTTAAAAAAGTGATTAGTTCTGATTCAATTTCGTTTTCTTCGAGTGTATTTATGATTTCGACATCTAAGATTTCTGCGTAAGTCGAATCTTTTCTTTCATTTTCTAAAACAAAAAAACTCGCACCTTCCCCATAAACAACTCCATTTGAATTGCTATTTAAAATATTGGATGGGAGGTCATTTTCTTTTTTGATTCTTCCGGCCAATTTAAAAAGAGACAAAGTATATTCTCCGTTTTCATCTACTCCTCCAACTAGAATCGAATTGGCTTCGTTTTCTTCAATCTGCATTTTAGCATCTAAAAGTGCCGATTCAAAAGAAACCGCTCCGTTTACATACGTAAAATTATAACCTTTGCATTGCAGTGATAAAGCAATTTGAGCTCCAACGGTATTATGCGTCGATTGAATAAATGAAGTTGGAGTTAAAAACTCTTCATTATTATCAAGAATATTTTTCAGGAACTTTTCAGAATCTTCAATGCATCCCAAACCGGTTCCGGTAATAATCGCGTCTACATTTTCGACGTTCGCATCTTTCATGGCCAAGGCCGAAGCTACGATTCCGTTTTTTACTCCTTTTGCCATTCTTCGAATTGCAGCAGGAGAAATATAATCTTTGTAAACCGGAGGAACAATCGAAAGCACCGTTTCGTTTGTGTTAACGACAGCTTCTTCTAAAAAAACAGTATCAAATGTTTTTTGAGTCGAAATACAGCCTACTCCATTTATATATGTTTTTTTCATACGAAGATTATATTTGTTTTTCTAAAGAAAGATTGAATCGTCATTCTTAAAATTGGTTTTAAAAAAGTTTAAAACTACGTAATTTACTTTAAGCTTCTAAAAAAGTCTTTTAACCACAAATTACACAAATTTTCACCAATTAATTTGTGCAATTTGTGGTTAAAATTAAGGTTTTAGTTAATACTGTAGACTCAAAGTCTGCCGATTGTATCCATTGACTTTACGTGCTGAGTAGTTCAGTTTATTAGAATCATGACGATTTCATTAGCTTTTAGAAAATATAAGGGTTGAACAATTTCCTCCAAAACCGAAAGAGTTAGATAAAACGTGTTCGATATTTTTCATTTTTAAGGAAGTCTGTGGTTTCAATTCAAATTCTTCCATCGGAACTTCGAAATTTAAATTCGGATAAACCACACTATTCTGAATCGCCAAAACACTGTAAACAGCTTCAATAGCTGCTGCGGCTGCTAAAGTATGTCCGGTAAAAGGTTTGGTCGAACTGAAATCAGGCACTTTTCCATCTTCATAAATTCGGAGTAAAGCTCTTCCTTCAGATAAATCATTATTGGGAGTTGCGGTTCCGTGAACGTTGATGTAGTCAATTTCAGAGGGATTTAAACCCGAAACTTCAAAAGCTTTTTTCATTGCTAAATAAGCGCCGTCTCCATTTTCTGAAGAAGCAGTTTGATGAAATGCGTCGTTTGCATTTCCGTAACCTGAAACTCTGGCCAACACTTTTTTGTCATATTTCTGAACCATTTCATCTGATTCTAAAACTAAAAAAGCTGCCGCTTCGCCCAGGTTTAATCCTTTACGGGTATTGTCAAAAGGTTTGTTGTAATCGTCAGATAAAATCATCAAAGTTTTGAAACCGTTGATGGTGAATTTTGCCAAAGCATCCGTTCCGCCAACAATAACGCGATCTAATTTTCCGGTTTTGATCAATCGTGCGCCCAACATTATAGAGTTCGCTGCCGATGAACAGGCCGTACTTATAGTGGTAACCATTCCTTTTAAACCTAATTCTTGCGCAATTTTTTCAGCTACATCGCCACCGTCATGACAGGAAATGTATTTTATAAGTTCCGGATTTTCGAAATAATCGTAATAATGTTTTTCGGTCATGTCCATACCGCCCACGCTTGTAGCCGAAATAAGTCCGGTTCTGAATTCGTTTATAGATGTAATTCCGGCATTTTCAACTGCTTGTTTCGCTGCCAAAGTTCCGATCATCGCCGTTCTCGAAAAATTGTTATTTTCAGAAAGCTCTAATTCGTCAACCAATTCTTCATTGGTTTTTTTGATCTCACCAACTTTAATTACATCAGCATGAACAGTCGGAATATTTTGGATTTTGGAAATACCAATTTTATTTTCGATTAACGAAATATAATTTTCTTCGACTGAATTTCCAATCGAAGAGATAATTCCCATTCCGGTTATTGCGATGCCTTTCATGCAATTTTAGATTTATGATTTTAGATTATTAGAACTTTGTCAAAGTTTATTCTCTGATTGTAAATATTAAACACATAGGAACATAGATTTTGAAAACTTAAAAGAAGGCATTTCATTTGTTTAAAAAAACATAGCTATGTGTCTTGATGTAAATGAAATGCCTTTTTTAACAGCTCTTTAAGCTATGTCTCTATGTGTTGAAATAACTTTTTAAAGTTTACTTCGTTCTATTTGCGCTAATGTACGCCGCCATAGTTTCGATTGACTGGAAAATTGATTTTCCTTCTTTCGGATCCACCAATTTAATTCCGTAATCTTTATCTAAAATCACGATTAATTCAAGTGCATCAATCGAGTCTAAACCTAAACCGTCTCCAAACAAAGGATCGTTATCAGCAATGTCTTCGATTGCGATATCTTCTAAGTTTAAAGTCGTGATGATTTTATTTTTTAATTCTTCTTTTAATGCTTCCATGATGAGTTCTTATATAATGTATTGATATTTTCGTTCGTATATTTTGTGTTCTCTTCCTTGCTTATTGTGCAAAGAAACGCTTTGTAATCGTCATTAAAAAATTCTACCCAACCGCAAAGCACAACATCTGCTTTATCCGAATTTAGTAAAATATTCGAATAATTCGACATAAATTCGGTGTTGAAAACATCAAATATAAAGAAAGAATTCTCGCTTTTCAACTGATGGCGGATACTTATTTCCCCCAGACAAATATTTGGCAGCGTATAAACAAAAACTGCCGGACTCGGATAATAGTTTTCTTTGTCTGAAATAGATTCCTGATATTTTACATCGGTATCTAAACTCGAAGATTTATTGGCGAAAACCAAAGCGATATTATTTTCTTGTTCCGAAGAAGTTATCGGACTCAAAAGTAATTCGGCACCTAAAAAAGCCAATTTACTCAAAGCATCCATTTTGAAAAACTTCGGATATTGAATGTCAAAATTGCGATACGCTTGTTTGGAAAAATCAGCAAAATTGGTTGGTTCAATTTTGAATACAGAAGTTCCGTCCAAAACAATTTCGTTGTTTTGGATGGTGATGTAGGATTGTATGCGTGTTTTGTTTTGAGTCATTATTTTGATTTAACACTAATTGCACAAATTTGCACGGATTGTTTTTGAGTTAAAATTACACTAACTAATCTTTGAAAATTAGTTTTATAATTTAAGAAACCCAGGTATGAATAACTTCGGCAATTTTCCACTTTCCAGATTTATTTTCAATTATAATTAAAAAGCCTCTTCCGCATTTTCCACCACCGCAGGAAGCACCGGCGGATAAAATCCCTCTTGTTTTTGTTTTATTGAATTGAATTCTTGATACTGAAATGGTTCCAACGGGAAATAGTACATTACTATTATCGTTTAAGTTCCAATTTTTTTCATGCGGATATTTTGATGCGTTTTGAAAATTAAACTTTTTGTTGTTTTCAAAAGGCTTTAAATCAAATTTGTATTTGTCTGTTTCTTTTGAAACGTCATAAGTATAGGCTGAAATATTAATTTGCTCAACTATCATTTCGGTTTCAAAAGAACTAATTTTCTCTACATCGGTATAAACACCAAGAAGTATTCTTGTTTTGTCATTTTTGATGCTGTCTCTACGATGATAAAATTTTTTTAATTCAGCATGATAACCTGTTGTATCTTCTATGTTTGTTTTAAAATCACGTTTTGGAAATGGTGGAGGAGTAATTATTCTTCGATCCATATAGATAGAATCTACAATTTCAACAAATACACTTTTCATTGCATCTTTTTCGAATCGCAGTTCGTCTACTTTCTTAATTTCTTCTTTTTTACAACCAAAAAAAGAAAGAAGAATTAGAGTTATCAATATGAATTTTGATAATTTCATTTATTTTTAAAATAATTGAACTTGTAAGATTTCTTTACAAGTTGGATTTCTTCTCTTGAACTGTTCTGAATTTCCGAACAGTTCAAACTATTTTATATATAAATTTTCAACGAATTTAATCCGTGAAAATTAGTGTAATCAGTGTTTCACTTTTTCAAAAACAACAGCCGTATTACAACCCCCAAATCCAGAAGCCGTTTTCAGAAAAATTTCAATACTTGCCTCTTCGTTTTTCTGAATAACATTAATCTTTTCACTTACGCCGATTTCATCAAAACCTTTCGATTCAAAAAGTGTATTTTGATTGGCTGATTCAATCGCGATTACGGTTTCCAATAATCCTGAAGCACCCAAAGTATGACCGTAAAATCCTTTTAAACTATTAATAGGAACATTTTGTAAATCCAGACGATTCAAGGCAATCGCTTCCATTTCGTCGTTGAATGGAGTTGCGGTTCCGTGTGCTGAAATATAATCGATTTGATCGGAATTGATTTGCGCTTCTTTCATCGCATTCTGAATACTTCTAAACAAACCTTCGCCAGTTCTTGATGGACCCGAAATATGATTGGCATCGTTTATCGAACTGTCGCCAATAACTTTTATTTTAGCATTTCTGGCTTCTGCCGAAACTAAAACTGCCGCTGTTGCTTCGCCCAAACTTACGCCGGTTCTGTTTTTAGAATAGGGCTTGCAAGGTAAATCGCTCATCGCCTGAAAAGCATTAAAACCAGACAAAACAAATTCTGAAACTTCGTCGCCGGCCACAACAAAAATGGTTTCGTAAAGTTCCGACTGAATCATTCTTTTGGCAACTGAAACTGCTAAAATTCCAGAAACACAAGCATTCGATACTACGATTGGTGTTGTTTGAAATCCGAAGAAATTGGCAATATTTTGAGCCAAAACATCTAAATGTGCGTTTTGAAAACTTTCTTCTGAATCATTTTTTAATGCCGTAACATTTCCTTTTGTAGTTGAAAGTATAAAAGCCGTTTTCGAATTTAACTCAACTCCGGATTTTTTAATCATCGGCTCTAAAGCCAAAATCATCATTTTCTCTAAACGAGAATATTTGGTGTCAGTGCTGATTTTTTCAAAAGCAGTGTTTATTTTTTCATCAGCAATTACAGAAGCATAAAACGGATTCTGCATCAAGGAAATATCCTGATGCAATTGAATTCCGGAATCGCCACGCAAAATCGCTTCGATGTTGGAGTCAACATCAAAACCTAAAGGCGTGATACAATTGGTTTCGTTTATATATACTTCTCTTGTCATTTTGTGATTTTTATTCCTGCAAGGTTTCCAAAACCTTGTAGGTATCTTAAAGCTTTGTCTGGAAAAAATGGCACGCAGATTTAAACAGATTAAAGCAGATTAACGCGGATTTTATAATTTGTGAAAATTCGTGAAATCCGTGTTTTATTTTAAAAGTCCTACTTTACGTTTCCATTCCTCATAAAAAGGAGGATTTGTCAACATTAAGTTTCCTTCTTTGTCTAAAAATACCTGAACGGTTTCGCCAGTGCAGGCTACTTCACCTTGAGCGTCAATAATTCTAAAACGATAAATCATTTTGGCGGCTGGCGTATCGACAACGGTTGTTTCGATCGTTACAACATCGCCGTAACGCAAAGACAATTTGTGTTCGCATTTTGATTTTACAATTGGTGTTGTGTAACCGGTATTGCCAATATCTAAATACGTAAGTCCGTGTTTTCGTCCAAAGGCTTCTCTTCCATCTTCAAAATAGGTAATATAATGGCCGTGCCAAACGATTCCAAGCGGATCAGTTTCGTTAAAACGAATTCTGATTTCGTGCGAAACGGTTAGGGAAGTGGCTTCGTTATACTGTTCTTTTCTTTTTGTCATAAAATAGGGCAATGGAAGTTGTGATTATAAAGAACAAAAATAGCAAACTTATTTTTGGGATGATTTCGACGAATGATCCGTTGCGCAATAACACATCGTAAAAAGCTTCTAATCCCCAATTCATGGGTGATGATTTGGCGATGATTTGCATGATTTTTGGCATCGCAAAAACGGGAACCCAAACACCACCAACGGCGGCTAAAATGATTACGCTCGTTGCGCCAAACGGAGCAGATTGTTCCTGAGTGCTCGCAATAGTTCCTAATAAAATTCCGAAACCAATGGCACCAAAACCTGAAAATAAAGCCACAACACTCATTAAAAACAAATGTCCTTCAACATTTAAGGATGGCAAACCAATATGCGGAAATAAGAATATTGCAACGGCAACCATCATATAAAACTGAATCATACAGATCATTAAATACGTAATGGTTTTTCCGATGATGATAATTAAATTCGAAGTCGGATTGGTCAATAAACGCACAAATGTTCCCTGTGATTTTTCTTTTACAATATTGATAGATAACGGAATCACAATAAAAAATATAGCAAAAAGTGTCCAGGCCGGAACGTTGTGCTGAACCGAATTCGGCAGTACTTCTTTGTTGTTTATTCTTGGAATTATTTCTTTGAAAGTGATGAAACTCTTTTGGTCGAATTGTGCATTTTCTTCGCCCAATTGATTTTGAAAAGTAGTATAAATTGATTTCGTTTCAATCTGAGAAATCATTTTATCAATGGCGTTCATAACCGAAGTTTTGAAACTCATTTGAACAGCCGGATCAAAATACAATTTTACTTCTTTTTGCTGTAAAACTTTCGAAGTTTTTGGTTCGGCAACAGAATCTGTAAAACCCATTTTGCTCACAATGTTCTGTACATTCTGATCTACTTTGGCTTGTAAATCGACACTTAAATCTTTCGGAATTACAATCGCCAATTTGAATTTTCCTTTGTACACATTTTCTTTGGCAATTTCTTCTGTAATAGGCTGATCGTCGATTTGCGTTACAATATCGAATGCATTGTTCTTTTGCAGATTATCAAAAACGGTTTTTGAAACAGAACCTTTGTCGTTGTCAACCAATAAGATCTGAATTTTATTGTCGCTTACGGTTTTAAAGGTACTATCCTGAATGATAGTAACCGTGATTACCAATATCAAAGGCATGATGAACAGAATAATCAAACCGCCTAAATCACGTTTTAGCAGTAAAAATTCTTTTACAATGGACATCCAAATTTTATATAGCATCTCTAAAGTCTTTACCGGTTAATGAAATAAAAACTTCTTCGAGATTTCTTGCTTCTTCGACAGACGCAATCAAAGTGGACGGCGTGCCTTGGGCGTAAATCCGGCCTTGATCCAAAATGGCAATCGTGTCGCAAAAATCTTCGGCTTCAGCCAAATGATGCGACGTATAAATAATCGTTGTTCCGTTTTGATTTAATACTTTTAAATAATCCAAAATAGCATTTTTAGATTGTACATCAACACCAACGGTTGGTTCATCCAAAAACAAAACTTTCGGATTGTGCAGAATTCCGGCAATCAAATTGACCCTGCGTTTCATTCCGCCAGAAAAGGTTTCAATGCGTTTGTCGGCGAATTTTAAAAGTCCCAAAAGATCTAAAGTTTCGATTACTTTGTCTTTTAAATAAGAACCTTTCAAACCGTACATACTTCCAAAATAATGCAGATTTTCTCGTGCTGTCAAAGTTGGGTACAACGCATATTCCTGAGGAACAACGCCAATAATTTTTTTGATTTTGGCAGAATGATGCGAATAATCCAGATCATTAATCGTGAAATGTCCTGAAGTTGGTTTGATCAATCCGCAGAGCATGGAGATTAAAGTAGTTTTTCCGGCGCCGTTTGGTCCTAGTAAACCAAAAATCTGACCTTCATTTATTTCCAGCGAAACGTTGTTCAAAGAAAACATTTCTGCGTCTTTGTACTTTTTCGAAAGGGATTCTATTTTTATAATGGAATTCAAAATATAGTTAGCTGATTGCTTTTTTTAGTTTTTTGAAAAAGATTTCTTCGCGATTCGCGATGTCCAAAAGCTCATCTGCAATGGCGTTGTAAGCGTCTTCTTTGGCGCTTCTGTTTTTGTAAATTCGGGAAGCTTCAACGGCAAAATCTCTCCAGGAATCTCCAATTTGTGTCATTTCTTTCGAAAGATTTTTCAATTCTTCATTACCTAAAATAACCGAAGCTTCTTGTAAAAATGCAGCGTAAATAAATCGGAAACCACCGCCTCCGGTTCCAATTTCTTCCTGCATGCGTACCATTTGCGCCAGATAATGATTGGCTTTTCTGACACCGTGTTTTGCCGGCCATTTTCTGATTCGGCGGGAAACAAATTTAATTCCATTGACACCTACAATTGGCATTGGCGCCAGCATAGTACGACAGGTATCTTTAATTCCTTTGATGATCGCACTTTTAAAATCAACTTCACCCGGAACCTGAATTGGATAATACATCTGTCCTCTTGGCGCAAAAGCACCCTTAGCAAAACGTACTTTCTCCAGTTCGTCGTGTGTTAAAGTTGTAACGGTTTCCATCACAGGATCGCTGATCAGATAATCGGTTTCGGTTTTTCCGTAAACGACTAAATTATGCGCGTTGAAATGAAAACGGTATTCATCCGGGAAATAACTCAAATTGTAAACACCAACTTGTAAACCAGTTGGAATATTATTTTTTAAATTTTCGTCTAAAGCCTGAGTGGCAGTTGAAACAGAAGAAAATTTTTGTCTTTTTATTTTAAGATTTAATCGGCTTGCGACTTTATTAAAAATCTGTCCCGGCAAAGTTCTATAACTGATGGCCGGCGCGTGATTCACTTTTATAAAAGGCAAATACACAAACAAAAGTCCGGAACCAATTCCGAAAACCATCGGTTCGCTGATGTTCAGTCCACTGTTTTTTAGCAAATTTGACGCTACTCCATTTTCACAATGAGCAGATTGATGGTGTGTAAAAGTAACTTGCATTAATCTGTTTTAAAGTTTTTTAATTCGGCTATTGAAATGTCAAAAGCGTCGGCATATTTTTGTAAAGTCTTGTCGTTTAGTTTAGCGAAAACAGTCGGTTTAAAATGTCTTTTTACACGCCATTTCCACATATCAACATAACCGGCAAGAATTGTAAGATCCATTTTGTTGAGCTCCATATAATAGCAAATCGGACTAACTTCTCCAATCTGAACTTTTAGTTTTGCTTCTTCTGCACGTTCTTTTATGTCATCGATCGCGTTCGAAAGCGCAATGGCTTTTGGTTCCCAACCCGTACTTAAAGCGGTTGTGTAATTGCCATTTTCATCGGTAGCATAAACCAATTCTTTGAGGTTCTTTTTGCTTAAATTTCCATCGTGCTGAGGTACATTTTCTTTTTCCATGACGGGTTTTATTTTCGATTTAGCATTAAGTTGCTGCAGAAATCGTCTTTTGAATAAACAAATTAATTTCGCATTCTAAAAGTATTTGGTCTTCGAGTAAGCTTTCACAGCTCATCGTGCATAAAGTATAATCGTCGCCAACAAATTTTGATACCAAAGTTGCTTTGGTTGTAATTGTGTCGTTAACTTTTGGCAATGAATATATTTTTACATTTTTTAACGAGCTGATAAAACCTATAACGCTAACATTCTCATTTTCTGTGCCATCATCCTCAAAAAAATACTTTTTGCCGACGATTGCTGAACAAGTCTGGGCTGTATTTTCGATTAAACCGGCTTCTGTAAAAATGTTTTTATCGACAAAAATATTGTCTTCTTGGATGAAAAATATGGTTTTTACGAAATTGGCATCGATATCTAAAATCAAATCGACCATCAGCATCGGAGCGCGATGAGGCAAGTAATTTTGAATGTCAATTCCCACTATCATATTCTTGATTATTTGGCTAAAACGGTTTTCATTTGTCCGCTTGCAATTTCTTCATTATTCAAAAAAGTCACAATATCAACCAAAGTGATGCCGCCAAATTCCTGTAAAATCGTTATGGTCGATTGAATCGTATCGTCGATTTGTGGCAGTTTTTTAATTTCGATATCTTTAATAGAACCGATGTAACCTGTTGGTGCAATTTCGTTTTTCAAAAAAAACTGATAACCGGTGTGCAAAGCCACAGACTGCGCCATATGTTCGATTAAACCTGCTTCAAGAAAAGTATTTTCTTCTAAAAAAATATTGTCATCCTGAATTCTCAACCCTGCAACCAATGAGGTTTCAGAATAAGAAAATAGTCGATCTACCATTACAAAAGGAAACTTTTGTGGTACTAAATTCCCAACCGCTTCTTTTTCTAAAAGTATAGTAGTTTCCATTAGCAAACCGTTAAATAGGCATACGCAAATGAGAATCTTCCACTTTCAGGAACAGACAATAAAATGCGGTCTCCTTTTTTTAATTTTCCTGAATACATTAATTCTTCAAGCGCAATATAAATCGAAGCTGATCCCACATTTCCAACTCTCAAAAGGTTCATAAACCATTTTTCATCAGTAATTACAATTCCTTTTTCATTTAAGCCATTTTTCAATCCTTCAACAAAAAAGTTAGACGAAACGTGTGGTAAAAAATAATCAACCTCTTCTGCTGTAACATTGTGCTTTGCCATAGCTTCGCTCATACTTTCAACACCTTTTGGCAAGATGAATTCGTCCAGTAATTTCACATCCTGTTTCACAGCAAAAACAGATTCGTTCAACCACTCATCTGGTTTGTAATCACTCCACGGTTTGATTTCGCCGTTTTCTAATTTATCTCCACCAGCGTACATACAAGTTTCTAATTCGAAGGCATAAGAATAGGATTCCATCCATTCGATTTTTAGAGAAATGTCTCCGCTTGGTTTATTTTCTAATAAAAAAGCACCGGCTCCGTCAGATAACATCCAACGTAAAAAATCTTTTTTGAAAGCGATAATAGGCTGCGCTTCCAGATTTTTTAAGTTGATGATTTCGTGATTGTATTTTTGTGCCGAAAGCCAGGTTGAAACTTTTTCAGATCCTGTACAGATGGCATTTTTAGAATTTCCAGATCGAACTGAAAGAAAGCCATATTTCAGGGCGTTCATTCCAGAACAACAGATTCCAGTCGAAGAATTCAATTCTACCGATTTATTTTTTAGCAAACCGTGAACCATTGCGGCGTGTGACGGCGCAAAAACATCTGGCGATGAAGTTCCACAGGAAAGTACTTCTAAATCCTGATCTGAGAATTTTTCATCAAATAATTGCACAACCGCATTCCGCGTCAATTCGGCATTGCTGTGTGTGCTTTTACCTTCTTTGTCGACAGCGTAATAGCGGCTTGTAATTTTATTATTACGCAAAATAATACGTCTTGCTTTTGAGGCAGTATCATTTATAAGTCCCAAATAGTTTTCCATTTCATCGTTTGAAACAGCTTCGTTGGGTAAATATTTTGCGGCTTTGGTAATATATACGTCAAACATAATTTAATTTCCTCTTCTAAACTCCCTGATAATATTGAGTTTCCTTTTTTATTTTTTTGAACTTAAATGGATAGGTAATAAGATGCAATATATAGACTATTGGCGAGATTAGCCATATAGCTAAGAATAAATAAACATAAAATATTTTAAGAAGCGTTTTTCTGTTTTTTTGATTTTTATGAATGATATTAGACCATTTATTAAAGATTTTGTTCGCTGTTTTATCTACCGTAACTAAATATGAACTGATTTTTACAGCTCCAATTTCGGCTAATTTTGGTTGTAAATCGTCTAAATTGTTTTGATTGAATTGAGCAAGTATTACTCCTCCAAATTTATCCGATTCCTGAATGTCTTTGTCAGAAACTCCAGGCAGTGGAAAAAAGCCTAAATATTTTTTCTTTACTCCTGAAAACATCCAGTTTACAATCGTAATCACGCTGATTAAATTTCCAACGCGATCGACCAAAGCTACATTTCCAACCAATTTTGCATTTACATCACGCAATAAAACTTTGACTTTTTCCTGCGCCATAATCCACATATTTCGGGATCCGTTTATGGTAACGACAGGCGTGTTGCTCAGAATAGTTTTGGCTTCGGGACTTTTCAAAAAAGAGTTCATCGGGATGGATGGCGATAAATACCAAACCTGATAATGCAGCAGCACAAGATCGTATTTTGTATTCAGAATTTCCTCAGCAACCGGTTTTAAGGCTGTCGGAATTTGTAAAAATGATTCTGGAAAAGCATCAAAAAAAGTGGTTTTATTCCACGGAAAAGGAAAAGGTTTTTCTAACTCAATTTCGTGAAAAGTTACTTTTATTTCCTCTGAGTTTAAAAAGGGTTTTGCAATATTTCGCGCAATCGATTCTAGTTGCCCGGATTGAGAATAAAAAATAACGAGGACATTTTTCATTTGATTAGGAAGCTTTGGTTGCAAACAAAAATAAGTAAATTTATTTAAACGAATTTTCTTGTTTAATGGAATGTTTTTTCGCCACGAATTCACGAATTTATTTTTAATCAAATTATGATAATTCGTGAATTCGTGGCGAAAAAACTAGCTTTTTATATCATTCCAAAAATCGAAATAATTGAACCATTGCAGAGGATATTTTTGCAGAATGCTTTCGACGCTTTTTACATATTCCTGTAATAATCCTTTTTCGTCGCGATGTTTTACGGTTGCTTCTCGGGCGTATAAATGATAATGCAGATTGGGTTCTTTCATTACGTAAACAAAAACAACGGGTACTTTTAATCGTGAAGCAATCAAAAAAGGACCAGCCGGGAAGTTGGCTTCTTTGCCCAAAATTTCTGTTGAAAGTGATTTGGTTCCTTCAAAATAACGATCCCCGGTAAAACAAACTAATTCGTTGTTAGCGAGTGCAGCATTGATCTCAAAAATATGAGACAGATCGTCTTTGATGATGATGAATTTTACGGTAGGTTTTTGTGTAACACTCTCCAGATAATTTTTAATAGCCGAATGTTCTAAATCTGTGGTGACCAAATTTATTTGAAATTCAAGATCGATATCGCCCAAAAAGTGTTCGGCAATTTCAAAATTTCCAACATGTGCACTGATTAAAACCCCGCCTTTTTTCTCGGCCAAAAGTTTTTTTAGAGTTTCTATTCCGTCAAACTCGTAAGTGAATTTGTTTCGCATTCCTGCCGAAATCGAAATTTTGTCAATAATAGTCTGCCCAAAAGTGTAGTAACTTTTGAAAACCATTTTTTTTGCTTGAAAATTGGAATAGTGGAGTCTTTCTTTAAAATAATAAAAAATAGCGCGATTGCTCTTTTTTAGAAATAAAAAGTAATAAGAAGCAACCAAATAAAGCAGGACATAAGCAGACTTGACACCCGCTTTTTGTATCAAAAAAACGAATATTCTATAGCCTAAAACTGTTCCTTTTGATTTGCCATCCCATTGACTCATTAAGCAGTTTTTGCTTTTATTTTGGTTTCAATAAGGTCGTAAAAATTTTGAAAAGTCGCAATTCCAACAAAATCAGCTTCAACTAGTTTTACACCAAAGTTAGATTCAATTGAAACTACTAAATCAACATAATCCAAACTATCCAACCCAAGTGTATCTTTTAAATTAGCATCTGGTTCAATTTCATCATTATCTACTTCAAATTCATCAACCAAAAAACCATTAATTCTCGTTATAATTTCTTCTTTATTCATTGTTCAATTTAAACTTTTTAACCACCAACGCAGAGTTGGTTCCTCCGAAACCGAAAGAATTGGACAAAAATATGTCAAATTTTTTGTTTAAAGTAGTTTTGACCAAATTTAATTTAGAAGCATCTTCATCAGGATTATCCAAATTGATGTTCGGCGCAATGAAATCATGCTGCATCATCAAAATTGAATAAATCACTTCACTGGCTCCGGCCATCCAGCATTCGTGGCCAGTCATTGATTTAGTGGAACTTACGTATGGATTTTTTTCTCCAAAAACTTCAAAGATCGCTTTGGCTTCATTTCCGTCTCCAACCGGAGTTGAAGTGGCATGCGCATTAATGTATTCGATGTCTGTTGCTTTTAATTGTGCGTCGTCAAGCGCTCGTTGCATGGCTATAGACGGGCCTTCAACATTTGGAGTCGAAATGTGACCTCCGTTGGATGAGAATCCGTAACCTACTACTTCGGCAATAATATTGGCTCCCCTCGCAATGGCTGATTCGTAACTTTCCAAAATCAAAGTAGCACCTCCGCCTGACGGAATCAATCCGTCGCGGTCAGCATCAAAAGGTCTTGACGCTTTTTCAGGTTCGTTTTCCCTGTTTGAAAAAACGCCCAAACCATCAAAACTACTCATCGCATATTTGTTGATTTCCTGAGCTCCACCGGTAATAATAATATCCTGAAAACCGCTTTTTATTAAGAAATAGGCCAATCCAATAGAATGTGAGCCGCTCGCGCAGGCTGCACTTACCGTTAAATTGATGCCTCGAAGTTTAAAAATTGTCGAAAGATTCATCGTAACCGTCGAATTCATCGATTTGAAAATGGCTCCGGAACCTATTAAAGCAGTGTCTTTTTTCTCACGAACAATATCTGTAGCATCAATAATGGCTTTAGAAACACTGTCGTTTCCGTACATGATGCCCACTTCACGGGCATCAAAAAACGCTTCGTCGATATTGGCATTTTTCAATGCTTCGATGGTTGCCATATAAGCATATTCGGTTTCTTCACCAATGCTCATACGTTGTCTTCGGGTCAATAAATTTTTTAGATCTGCTTTAGGAACAACGCCCGTTAAAGCCGATTGGAAACCAAATTCTTTTCTATCAGCATCAAACTGAATACCCGATTTTCCGTTGTATAAAGATTCCTTTACTTCATCTAAAGAAGTTCCGATACATGAATAAATTCCCATTCCAGTAATTACAACTCTCTTATTCATTGTCTTTTAAAGTAATTTTTTATCCGTTAGATGTAATTTTAATCACGTTCAATTTTTTTTAATTATTCTTTATTGGCTTCTAAAATAGCTTAACGCAATGTACTTTAATGTATTTCGCTTTCAGCTTCTAAAAAAGTTTTTTAACCGCAAATTTCACAAATTTCCACGAATTAATTTGAGAGAATTTGGGCAATTTGTGGTTAACTATCAAGCTTTTCAGTCTTGCCGACTTTTAGTCCGTAAAACTAAAACTGGACTTCAAACGCGTAGTTGTTTATTTTTGCGAGCAATTTTCAGCGTTAAACAAAAAAACAAAAAATAATCTCTTAAAAAGGAGAATACTATTTTTAAGAATATATCCCTCCGTTTATGTTTATAATTTCGCCGGTAATATAACTTGATTTTTTAGAGATCAAAAAGCTTACCAAATCTGCTACTTCCTCGGCTTCGCCAAAACGATTCACCGGAATTAGCTTTAGTAATTCTTTCTCATCCAGCTGGCTTGTCATGTCCGTTCTGATAAAACCAGGAGCAACTGCGTTAACCGTAATATTACGTTTGGCAACTTCTTGTGCCAATGCTTTGGTTGCCGCAACAATAGCGCCTTTTGCAGCAGAATAATTGGTTTGTCCGGCCGTTCCTTTTACGCCTGAAACCGAAACCATATTGACAATTCTGCCATATTTATTGCGAAGCATTTTTTGGATGAAAAACTGTGTCACATTAAAAAATCCGTTTATACTTGTGTTTATTACTCCGTTCCAGTCTTCGGGAGTCATCCACATAAAAAGACCGTCTTTTGTAATTCCGGCGTTATTTACAATAGCTTCTACCAGAGCCTCAGGATTGGCTTCCTGCCATTTTGTTAAAATGCTTTGAACTTCTTCAAAATTAGAAACATCAAAACCTAAGATTTCTCCGGTTGCGCCTAATTTTTGTATTTCCTGAAGTGTTGCTTCGGCAGCTGTTTTATTCGAATGATAATTAATCAGTATGTGATAATTGGATTCGACGGCTAATTTTTTACAAATAGCACTTCCAATTCCTCTCGAACCGCCTGTTACTAATACACATTTCATTTTTTATTATTTATTGGGGGATAAATATTATTTCTTCTTTTTAACTGCAGGTTTAGCTGCGGTTTTGGTTGCAGGTTTAGCCTGTTTTATTTCTTGTTTTGGCTTTTCTACGGCAACTTCAATTGTCTCTTTTTTCTCTGTTTGAGAAAATAGCTCAGCGTTTTCAAACCATTGATTGCTTATGACAGTTCCGTCTGGGTTAAGAAAACCCCATTTTCCTTCATTTTTTACTCTCGCCACACCACCAATAAATCCTTTATCCTGCTGTACAAACATGGCTATAATTCCGTTTGCTGTAATTCCGTATTGTGTTGGGATAACTAATTTTCCTGTTTCATTGATAAATCCCCAGTTCTTTTCTTTTACAGGAGCCAAGCCGTTTGAACTGAAAACTTCTGCATCGTTGTAAGTTGGTTCAATTACAAATTCTGCTTTTGGGTTGATATATCCCCATTTTGAACCGACGCAAACTGGAGCTAAATTTTTTGAGAATGCTTTTGCTTTATCATATATTGGAGTAATGACCCAATTTCCTTTTAAATCAATAAAACCAATTTTCCCGTTCTTTTTGGCAAAAGTCAAATCTTGTGTTTCAAAATCCCAGATTTTTTCTGCTCCGTCAACTGGAATAAAATTTCCGGCACTTACAACTCCGAAAGTTTTATCCTTTCTTGCCCAGCTTGTATTTTTAAAATAATTACCTATTTCATCATAAGCAGGTTCAATAAGTTCTTTTCCGGACGTATTGATAATTCCCCATTTTTTATTGTTTTCAACTCTCGCGAAACCATTTTCAAAAGGTTTAATCTGATCGTATTTTGGTTCCAGAACAACGGTCATTTTTGGATTGATCAATCCAACTTTATTATTTTGTCTGAAAAAAGCAACGCCATCTTTAAAATCAAATAATTTCTCAGAAGCAGGTGCTTTTTGAATTTCTCCTTTTGTATCAATATAAACCCAGTCCTTGCCTTTTTTAACAACGGCAATTCCGCTGTTAAAATCTTTTGCATCATCAAAAGTTGCCGGAATTGTAAAAGTTCCTTTTGTATCTATGAATCCCCATTTTCCATTTTCTTCTGCTGCAGCAAGACCTTCAGAAAAACTTCTTGCTGATTTGTATTTTGGTTCAATTTTAAAATCTCCGTTTTTGGAAATATATCCAATTTTAG
Source organism: Flavobacterium frigidimaris (assembly GCF_002217275.1). Lineage (NCBI taxonomy): Bacteria > Pseudomonadati > Bacteroidota > Flavobacteriia > Flavobacteriales > Flavobacteriaceae > Flavobacterium > Flavobacterium frigidimaris. Next base: position 12,511 of record NZ_MUGV01000012.1, on the reverse strand, counting down.
AATTTTTTTTAACTAAAGCCAGTTCCTGACTATTAACAAATTGAATACAGCATGCAAATAAAAAAAGAAGTATTTTTTTCATGATTAAAGGTTCAATATTAATAATGTGAAAATTAAAATTTAGCTGTTTATCAGATAATCTTTTACTTGTTGCACAAACGGATACATTACCTGATCTTCCTTAAACTCCGGAATTATATTACGAACATCGTCGTACCATTTTTTGGTAACTGATGAAACTTTGTTTTTTTGGTTTAAATAATCAATTGCCTGAACAATCGTGATCATTTCGATACTTAAAACTTCAAATGCATTTTCGATTACTTTTGAGGTAATCACGGCTGCGTTTGTTCCCATACTTACAATATCCTGATTGTCGTTGTTGTTCGGAATACTGTGAACATACATTGGGTTGGATAACATTTGGCTTTCGGCAGTTGTTGAGGTTGCCGTAAACTGAACACCCTGCATTCCGAAATTAAATCCTAATGTTCCTAAATTGACAAATGGGGGAAGAATTTCGTTGATTTTTGAATTCAGTAAATAATTCAATTGACGTTCTGCCAGCATCGTTAATTTGGTAATAACGATTTTTAATTTGTCCATTTCCAGTGAAATATAATCACCGTGAAAATTACCCCCGTGATAAACGTGTTTGTTTTTTACGTCGATAATTGGATTGTCGTTTGCCGAGTTAAATTCGTCTTCTAAAATAGAAGCAACGTTATTAATTGTTTCTAAAACCGGACCTAAAATTTGAGGTACACATCTTAAAGAATAATATTCCTGCACTTTTTCTTTGAAGATTTCCTCAGTGTTTTCTCCAGAATATAAATGGTCTTCTCTTTTACGGATTAAAGTACTGTCAGAAAGGTTTTCTCTCATTCTTGAAGCTACTTCCTGCTGCCCTTTATGACGTTTGGTTTGGTTTAATTCTGCAGAGAAATGATCGTCATACGCCTGAACCAATTCATTGATGGCGCAAGAACATTTTAAAGACCAGTCTAATAATTTATTAGCATGATGCACATTGACAACGCCAATTCCGGTCATAACCGAAGTTCCGTTAATCAAAGCCAGACCTTCTCTGATTTCTACCTGAATTGGTTTTAAACCTTCAATTTCAAAAACCTCCGGAGTTGGTCTTCTTTCTCCTTTATAAAAAACTTCGCCTTCGCCAATTAAGACTAAAGCCAAGTGTGATAATTGTACTAAATCGCCGCTCGCGCCAACGCCACCATGCTCAAAAATAAGAGGTGTAATATCTCTGTTGATTAATTCAGCCATCAAGTGGATGACAGAAGGATGAACACCGGAATTCCCTAAGGAAAGCGTATTCAAACGAGCTAAAATTGCTGCTTTTGCACAAACCGGACTTAATGGTTTTCCGGTTCCTGAAGAGTGGCTTCTAATTAAATTATATTGCAACTGAATTTGGTCTGACTCTTTAATACGATATTGAGCCATTGGTCCAAAACCAGTATTTACACCATATATTATTTTGTTTCCTGAAAATTCTTTCAGAAAGTTAAAGCTTTCGTTTACCCGATTTAAAACTACATCGCTAATTGCAACTTTGTTATTCCCAAAAATAATGGATTCGAATTCTGCTAAACTTAAATATTCATTAATTGTGTTCATTAAATCGTTTTTGATTATGCTAATTTAATTTTATTTATCAAAATAAATGTAGTTATTTTGATGAAGGCAAATGTAAGTTAATAATCGATAACATTTTTATTATGACAAAGGAGTTTGTTGATGTTTTAGTGATTGGTGCAGGACCTTCTGGATGCGTTTCGGCGTCTTATCTTCATAAAAATAATATAAAGATAAAAGTGGTGGAGAAAACAAAATTCCCAAGGCTTGTGGTTGGCGAAAGCCTTATTCCGCGGGTGATGGATCATTTTGCCGAAGCCGAACTTTTTGAATGTCTCGATGCAATGAATTTTGAGAAAAAACTCGGCGCCCGCTTTATCAGAGGAGAAGAAATTTGTGTTTTCGATTTTAGTCAGAAATTTGGAGAAGGCTGGGACTGGACCTGGCAGGTACCGCGTGCAGATTTTGACAATACGATGGCACAGGAAATTGTTCGAAAAGGAATTGACTTAGAATTTGAATCAGAGGTTTTGGAGGTTTCTTTTGAAGGAAAAAATTCGAAAACCATTGTAAAAGACAAAGACGGAAATTTAAAAGAAATTCACGCCAAGTTCATTATTGATTCCAGCGGATACGGACGCGTTTTGCCAAGACTTTTAGATTTGGATACACCTTCAAAATTAGATCCGCATTCTTCGATATTTACCCACGTAAAAGATATAAACAGACCAGAAGGCGAGGAAGGAACTCAAATTTCATTTGACATTCTGGAAACCGAAGTTTGGTTATGGGTTATTCCGTTTTCGAATGGAAACACCAGTTTAGGGGTTGTGGGTCCGACGGATTTCATCAATTCGCTTTCAGAAAATAAAGATAATGTTGAAGCGTTGCGAAATGCGATTCAGCAATCCGATTATTATATCAAAAGATTTAAAGGAACCGAGTTTTTGTTTGAACCGGTAAAACTCGAAAATTATTCGAGAGCGGTAAAAAGAATGTATGGAGATGGTTTTGCCTTGACAGGAAACAGCTCAGAATTTTTAGATCCGGTTTTTTCTTCAGGAGTTGCGTTTGCAACAGAATCGGGAATGCTGGCTGCAAAATTATACATTAAAGAATCGCAGGGAATTGAAGTAGACTGGGAAAATGAATTCACAGCTTACATGAAAAAAGGAATTGCTGTTTTTACCACTTACGTGAAAGAATGGTACACCGGAAACCTGCAGACTTTGTTTTTTCATCAGCCCGAAAATCCAGATGTGAAAGAAAAAATTTGTTCTGTATTAGCTGGATATGTTTGGAATGAAGAAAACCCTTTTGTGAAAAAACATGATCATGTTATTAAGAATATGGCCTATTTATTGAATATGCAAAAAGAACAAAGCCCTGAATAATCAGGGCTTTTTTTGTGATATATTCGAATGATTTAATGTTTATTTTGTAGTTTTTGCATATCCTTCTATTTCGGCTAAATATATAAAGTTTAACTTTAAAGTGGTATAATTGTTGATTTAGTAGTTAAATTCAACTTTAAAATTGTTTTTTTGGTTTTAAACGAGTAATTTTGCGGTGATTATTAAAATGATTAATATGTCTCATAAAGCAACTGTCACATCTTTTTTACAGGAACTTAAGCAAATAATAAAAACATGGGATATATTTTTTGTAGATAGAGCTAAAAATAGTATACAAGATTTAGCAGATATTGGCATCACGGCTAACTCAAGAAAACAAATAATTACTCAATTAGAAGTTGAAGATTATAGTGAAGGTCCTCTGCCTGAAACACAATTTAATGGAAAAGAATTGTGGATTTTCGGGAAAATAATAAAAACTCAAGAAGTTTACATTAAGCTTACTTTGTCTAAAAGTACCAACAATGCGATCTGTATCTCATTTCATAAAGCAGATCATCCTATAAAATTTCCTTATAAAAATCAAATAGAAGAATTATGAAAAGTCCAATTACAGGTAAGGAAATGACCTTACAAACCAATAAAAATAGTGTGGTTTTCCGTAAAGAAGAGTTTGAATATTTTCATTTGAGTTATTATTGTGAAGATAGTCAAGAATCATTTACAACAACAGAAATAGACGAGTTAAATTTAAATCAAGTTTATAATCAATATAGAGATAAACATAATATTCTTTTTGCAGATGAAATCCTGAGTATTAGAGAAAAATATGGATTATCCGCAAATAAGATGTCTCAGATATTGGGATTTGGAGCAAATAGCTATAGAAATTATGAAAAAGGGGAGGTTCCAAGTATGGCAAATGCTAATCTAATTCAAACGATTTCTAATGACTCTATCGTTTTTAAAAATCTCGTTTTGAGGAGTACAGATTTAGAAGAATTTGAAAAAAGTAAAATATTAGTAAAAATTGACGCTGCAATAGAATTAGAATCAGAAACAAATGATGAAAACAAGTTTGTTAGCATGCTTTTTGAAAATATGCTTCCAGATGTTTTTTCAGGGTATCGAAAACCAAATATTCAAAAACTATCGGAAATGGTTGTATATTTTTCAGAAAAACTTTTACCAACCGTAACTATGATGAATAAATTATTATTCTATGCAGACTTTGGGAATTATAAAAAATCCGGATACTCAATAAGTGGCACTAGATATATGGCACATAATTATGGTCCTGTTCCTGTGAGATTTAACGGGATATTTGATTATATGACAAATAAAAAAATTGTTGACTTACAAACTGAATTTTATGGTGATTATACTGGAGAGAAATTCATTCCTTCTCCTTTAAAAAGTTTTAATTCTGAGTTATTTAATGAAATTGAGTTAGAATCATTGGAAGAAGTTGTTGTGAAATTTAAAAATTGTAATGCAAGTCAAATTAAAGATATTAGTCATAAAGAGAAAGCATGGATTGAAAATGAAAAGGGAAAAAATAAAATTAATTACAATTATGGATTTGATTTAATTCATATCTAAATTATAATGAATTAGACACGTTTAGAAGGATTTTCAATAGATTATTTTCAGGAAAAAATAGTCATTAATAAAAAGAGGATATCAATTTGATATCCTCTTTTTGTCTTCAAAAAATAATATAGTAAAAAAATTATACTACCAGAACTTAACATACAAAGCCACAATTACTAATAATGTAATTACAATTAAAACTGTAGTTTGTGGTTTAACTTTAAACATTTCAGCGTCAATTTCAAACGCTTTTGGATTCACTTTAGGACCAGCGAAACTGATTCCGATCATTGCTAACATGGTAAAGAAGAATGATAATCCCATACAAATGTGGAAAGGAATTTCGAAAGCACCTTTTCCGTTAGGATAAGCTGTATATAACAATGTTTCATTTCCGAATAACATTGGAGCATATTCATTGAATAAAACGGACAATACAAATCCTAAAATTACACCCACAATTGCAGCAGCTCCGGTAGTTCTTTTCCAGAACATACCAAGGAAGAACATAGCAAATACACCAGGGCTAATGAAACCTGTATATTTTTGGATGTAAGTGAATCCACCAACACCACCAATTCCTAAAATATCATTCCATGTAAATAACACCGCTAAAAGCATTGCAGCAAAAACGGCAATTCTACCAATGTTTACCTGTTGTTTTTCACCCGCTTCTTTTTGGATGTATTTTTTATGAATATCTAAAGTATAAATAGTCGAGATACTGTTTACTTTTCCAGCCAATGAAGCTACAATTGCCGCAGTCAAAGCCGCTACAGAAAGTCCTTTTAAACCGGTTGGCAGGAATGTCAATACAGCAGAATAAGCTCCATCTTTTCCTCCAACTAATTGTGGTAAGTGTCCGTTTTCATATAAAACAAATGCAGCGATACCAGGAAGCATTACGATTAAAGGCATTAATAATTTTAACATACCAGCAAATAAAATTCCTGTACGGGCAGTTTGCAAGTCGGCACCTAAAGCTCTCTGTGTAATGTATTGGTTACATCCCCAATAGTTTAAGTTGATGATCCAGATACCGGCAAGGTAAGACATCAAACCTGGGAAAGTCAAATATTTGTCGATTTCAAGTTGAGATGAATTCGCCGTTGGTTTTGGGATAATCATTTTGAAATGCTCAGGAGCTTCTCTCATTAAGACTTTAAATCCTTCGATTGCACTACTACTTATTCCTAACTTTTCTCCAACAGTTACCAATGCAATATACGAAGTTACAAGTCCTCCAATAATTAAAACCGCAACCTGAATAACGTCAGTATAGGCCACAACTTTCATACCTCCTAAAGAGATAAACAAAGCAAATACAGCCAATCCAACCATGATTACGTGAAGGTATTGTCCACCAGCAAGTCCATTAATAGCAACCGCTCCTAAATAAAGAATAGAAGTTAAGTTTACAAAAACGTATAAAAACAACCAGAAAACCGCCATAATTAAAGCAGTAGATTCGTTGTAACGCGTTTTTAAGAATTGAGGCATGGTGTAAATCTTATTTTTAAGATATACAGGAATAAACCAAACCGCTACAATAATAAGAGCAACAGCAGCAAGCCATTCGTATGCAGCAACGGCGATTCCTAAAAAGAAACCTTCACCGCTCATTCCGATGAATTGTTCAGCTGAAATGTTTGAGGCAATTAACGAAGCTCCAATAGCCCACCAGGTTAAATTTCCTTCAGCCAAAAAGTAAGCTTTAGCATCTTGTTCATCTTGTTTACGTTTTCTGTAAACGGTATAACCGTAGACCGAAACTACGATAAAGTAAATAATAAAAACCGCATAATCTGCGAAAGCAAGGTTCTGGTTCATTGATAGTAGTATTTTAAAATTAGTATAGGTGATTGGTTGTTTAATAAATTATAAAATCAGCTTTTTTGTGGTTTTATCTGACTAAAAATACAATATGTGTTTTATTTCTGTTATTATTTTGTCAAAATAAGAACGAAAGCCAAAAGTAGAATAAAAATCTATATTTACATCATGCACAAATGTGTTTTTTACATTTATGGATATGATATAATGTTAAAATTTAAATAGATTTTTATTTAGCTTCAGCTTTTTCGCCTATTGTTGCTTTACTTTTATAATGCACATCTGGCTGTTGTCTTAAAATTTCCGCACTTTTTTCAGGTGTGATATCACGTTGCGACTCGCCTAACATTTCGTAGCCAACCATGAATTTTTTAACTGTAGCAGATCGTAGCAAAGGCGGATAAAAATGCATATGAAAATGCCATTCAGGATGTTCTAAGCCATCTGTTGGTGCCTGATGAATTCCTGATGAATAGGGGAAAGAAGTACTAAATAAATTATCGTACTTAATGGTTAATTGTTTTAAAATTTTGGCATAAGAGCTTACTTCCTGCTCTGTGAAATCGGTAATTTTAGAGATTGCTCTTCTGCTCAAAATCATAGTTTCATAAGGCCAGATTGCCCAGAAAGGAACTAAAGCCACAAAATCATCGTTTTCGATTACGATACGACTTCCTGATCTTAATTCGGCCTGAAGGTAATCTTCAAGAAGCGTTCTTTTGTTTTTATCAAAATAGGATTTTAGGCTATGATGTGTTTTCTCGACCTGAGTTGGTAATGATGATTGTGCCCAGATTTGTCCGTGCGGATGCGGGTTGCTACACCCCATAACACTTCCTTTATTTTCAAAAATCTGAACGTGATTAATGTATTTTATGCTTCCTAAATCAGTGTATTCTTTTTGCCAGGTTCTAATGATATTTTCAATTCCGTCCAGATCCATTTCCGGTAGTGTAAGATCGTGTCTTGGTGAAAAACAAACCACTCTCGAAATTCCCTGTTCTGGTTTAGCTTTAAAAAAGGTATGTTTAATGTCTTCTTCAAAAATAATTTCTTCCTGTTTCATGGCAGCAAAATCATTTTCAAAAACAAAACTGCTGTCGTATTTCGGATTACTTACTCCGTTGGCGCGAACATTCCCCGGACATAAATAACAAGTTGAATCGTATTTTGGTAATGCTTCAGTGGCGATTGTTTCATTTTGTCCCTGCCACGGGCGTTTTGCACGATGAGGTGAAACTAATACCCATTCGTTAAGTAAAGGATTGAAGCGTCTGTGAGGATCTTCGTTAATGTCAAAATTTTTCATTGTATGCTAGTTGTGGTATTAAAGTAATGTTGTTCCGTTGGATATTTTTACATCATAGAATTTTAATTCAATTCCAAATGTATCTAAATAAAGGTTTGAAAATTTACGTTTAACCTCATTTTCGTGCCCTTTTTCAACTAAATTTATGGTACAACCTCCAAATCCGCCACCCATTACACGGGCTCCAATGATCGCTTCGTCAGCTTTTGCGGTATCTACAAGCATATCCAATTCAGCACAACTTACTTCGTACTCCTGCGATAAACCATAATGCGTTTCAAAAAGCAATTGTCCTAAAAGTTTTATATTTCCTTTATCAAGCGCCTCACACGCTCTTATTACACGATTAATTTCCTTTACGACAAAATGAACTCTCTTAAAAACAATCGGAGTAAATTGATCCTGAATACTCAAAAGTTGCTCTTCTGTGCAATCTCTAAAACTTTTTACTTCCGGAAAATGATTTTTTATAATTGATAAACCCTCCTCACATTCTAATCTTCTTGTATTATATTCAGAAGTAAAAAGAGAATGTTTTACATTGCTATCAAATAAAATAACGGAGTAATCTTTGAAATCAGCATCGTGATATTCAAATTCTAAGGTATTACAATCTAATTTTATCACTTTGTTTTCAAGTCCGTGCACGCTCGAAAACTGGTCCATAATTCCACAATTAATACCAACCCAATGTTCTGCTTTTTGTCCCATTAGCGCAATATCAACTTTTTCAATTTTTAAATCGAAAAGTTCCTTAATTCCAAAAAGAAGACCGCACTCTAAAGCTGCCGAAGAAGACAATCCCGAACCAACCGGAATATTACTGCTGAAAACACAATTGAAACCTTCAAATGAAAACCCATTGTCCTGAAGTTGCTTCACAACGCCACGAATATAATTGGTCCAAATGATATCACTTAATTGAATCGATTCTGTTAAATCAAGTTCAAATTCTTCCTTTAAATCGATGGCGATTATTTTAGATTTTTTGGTATTGCTTTTTTCAAAAGCAAAGCAAATTACTTTATCAATAGCAGCCGGTAAAACATAACCGTCGTTGTAATCGATATGTTCTCCAATAATATTAATTCTTCCCGGAGATAGCACAATTTTTTGAGGAACAGATCCGAAAGATTTCTCAAAAAAGGCTGAGGTCGTTTGTATTAAAATGTCATTCATTATTTGTGATTGTGTTGTCTTGTGATTCAAATGGAAAATCATTAAAATCAGATAAAATATGTTTTAAGATAATTAATTAATACGATCAAATTTATAAACTGTTGTCTGGCGATACTCTTCGTTTTTTTTCAAAACAGAATTCGGGAAATGTGCCTTATTTGGTGCATCCGGAAAATTTTGTGTTTCAAAACAAATTCCGCTTGTTGCGTGATATTTTGTATTTTCTTTTCCCGAAAGAATATCAAAACAATTTCCGCCTACATATATATGTACACTTGGCTGGTCTGTATAGACTTCCATTTTCAGATTGTTTTTCGCACTGAGCAATTGAGCGGCAATCTTATCTTTTGAATCAATTACAAAAGAATTGTCAATAGAAGAAGGGCAATTTTTAGGAGTTCTGAAATCGAAATTATGATTAGAAAGATCCGTGAATTTTCCTGTTGGAATACCTTCAACATCTGTTTCTAACATTTTAGAAGAATCGATATACATTTGCTGATCTAAGACTGCAGTATCATGCCCGTCAAGATTAAAATAACTGTGATGGGTTAAGTTTATAACAGTATCTTTTGTGGTAATTGCTTTATAATCCAGCTTTAATTCGTTTTGCTCTGTCAAAGTATAAGTAAGATAAACGTGCAGTTCTCCAGGAAAATTTTCGTCTGAATCTTCGCTTAAAAGCCCAAAAGTTATGGATGGATTTTCTCCGCCGGTAATATCAGTTACATTCCACACTCTTCTTCCAAAACCTATATTGCCACCGTGTAAAGTATTGCCATTATTATTACCAACAAGCTGAAATGTTTCATCATTTAAAGTGAAAGTTCCTTTACTGATTCTTCCTGCATATCGGCCAATTGTGGTTCCGAAATAAGGCGCACTTGGTAAATTATAAGAAGACAAATAAGATTCCAGATTATCAAAACCTAAAACAACATCTACCAGTTTTCCGTTTGATGCCGGAACTTTTAAGGAAGTAACTGTCGCGCCGTAATTGATAAGCTGCACTTTCATTCCGTTTTTATTACGTAATTCAAAAGAATGAATTTCTTCGTTATCAGGCATTAAACCAAATAATTTGCAATCAGACTGATCTTGAAACTGCGATATGTGTTTTATTTCCATGTTATTTTTACCAAAAATGAAATCCAAAAATAGAAACATTCTTTATGTTTACATACCAGTACCTACCAGTTTTTTGTATATTGCTTAAAAAAGCAATTTTCATGAACATAATATCTATTCAGAGCAATCTTGGTTTACCAAAATATAAACAGATTATTCTTTCAATTGAAAAAGCGATCGAAGAAGGTCAATTGATAAAAGGTGACCGACTTCCATCTGTCAATAAAGTTTGCCTGGCTTTTTCTTTATCACGGGATACTGTTTTGTTAGGTTATGATGAGCTGAAGAAAAGAGGGATAATTTATGCCATTCCAGGTAAAGGATATTACGTCAAAAGCACCGGAATTGCTATAAAACAGAAGATATTTTTGCTTTTTGATGAATTGAATATTTTTAAGGAAGACATCTATAATTCATTTTTAAAAAACATTGGAAAAAATGTTCAGGTCGATATTTTCTTTCATCATTTCAATTTTCAGGTCTTTCAAAAACTAATAAATGACAGCAATGGAAATTATACGAAATACATTATCATGCCGACCAATTTAAATGATATAGTCAATTTGATAAAAACCCTACCAGTGAACGATGTTATTATTTTGGACCAGACCAATCCAGATTTAAAATCATACCCGGCGATTTATCAAAATCATGAAAAAGACATTTTTGAAAGCTTAGTAAAAGGAAAAGCCAGGGTAAGCAAATACAAGAAATTGATTTTAATTTTCCCGGGATTTAGAGAGCCGCTTGGAATGAAATTAGGTTTTGAAGCTTTTTGTTCCGAATATCATTTTGAGTCTGAGATTATAACCGAATTTACCGATCGCGAAATCACTTCAGGAGATTTATATATTATCCCGAATGACCGTGATCTGGTTCGTGTAATTGAAAATGCAAGAAATCAGAATTTAAAGTTAGGATCTGATTTTGGAATTATATCGTATAACGAAACACCTTTGAAAAAAGTGGTTGCAAACGGAATTAGCACTATTTCAACCCATTTTGAAATGATGGGTAAAATATTGGCCGAGATGGTTATTAAAGGAAACAATGTGCAAATAGAAAATAAGTCGGCCCTTATTATGCGAAACTCACTATAGTGTATAAGTTTAATTTTTGTTTAAAACGCATCTATATCACAATTAAAGCTCTTTTTGTTTATTAATTTTATAAGTTATTGGTAAAAAAAATAAGAATGCAATTTTTTGTTTTTGTTTAATTTTTTTACTTACATTTGCAAATGTAAATTTTACACTTATTATTTGTTTTGTTCAATTTGTAGGAGTATAAAAAAGAATAATTTGTTAAGTTTTTTAAAATTAGTTTTATTGAAGAAAAAAACCCTGAAGTTGTAGCTTTCAGGGTTTTTGTTTTTTAATGGAAAAAAAATAACAACAGAATAAAGGAGTAATACCGATTTTTTTAAGTCATTTTAATCCTTTAAGCTGTGGCTTACTAGTGTGATTATAAGTTCAGTACAAAATCATTTAGTAATTTTTCTTCGTATTTTTCTTTGTTGAAGGTATATAAATAAGAACCTTTTCTGGATGACTGCATGTCTTTTTCATCTAATTTATTCAGAATTTCTAATGAATTAATTTTACTGATAAAATTTCGTTTGTCTAATTCCTTGCTCAAAATGGCTTCATACAATTCTAATAATTGACGCATTGTAAATTTTTCAGGCAACAATTCAAATCCAATTGGTTTTATTGAAGTTCTATAGCGTAATCTCCTAATGGCAAAATCTACCATTTCGTTGTGGTCAAAAATTAGATTAGGAGCATCGGTTATACTGAACCATTGTGCATGATAATTTTGAATAAGTTCTGTATTATGATTTTCAATATTAATTAAAGCATAATAGGATACAGAAATAGTTCTTTCAACCGGGTCACGATCAATTTCGCTGTATGCATATAACTGCTCCATATAAATATCGTGTAACCCGGTATAGGTATGTAATATTCTGATGGCTGCGTTATCAAGTACTTCATCACGTTTTAAAAAACCTCCAATCAAAGACCATTTTCCTTTTTCAGGTTCAAAGTCTCTTTTGATTAAAAGTATTTTTAAACCTTCATGGTCGAATCCAAAAATGATACAATCTACTGCTAATAGAACTTTATCGGCAGAGCTATAACTGTTTAGCATATTAAATATTTTAGTGGTAAATATATAAACTTCCTAATAGGTTTCATAATTTATTAATGTAGTTTTTACACTTGCAAAATTAACTAATGCATGATATTATCAAAAAGAATCTTTTTAAAAATGCAATAGCTGTTTTTTCATGAGATTTCTTTTGAAACAAAAAAAAACATGTTAAATATTATTTTTCAAAAGTACTATTTTTCTTTTTAAAGAATTCAAAATTAAATGGTTTAAGAAATTTTTCGCCCCGCTTTTTTTGTTAAAAAATCTCCTTTTTAATACAAAAGATATATTTTACTCAAATAATTTTCGTAAAAGATCCATTATTTCAAATAAAACAACCGGTTTCGTAAATTTATTT
>NZ_MUGV01000011.1:0-110788 GCF_002217275.1 Flavobacterium frigidimaris | reverse complement strand
ACTTTTTTTATGGAGTGAAAACTATTTTTGCTCTTGCTTTTTTACTTCAGCAACATACTTGGTCAGCTTTTTTCCGTAAAGTGATTGTGCTACTTTTGGTGTCATTGATTTTTGAATAGTATCAAGAAACTTCACGTTGATGTCGTAGATTTCGGCTAAAGCGATATAAGGTGCTATTTCGTAATCTTTATGGTTCATAGCAAAGTTTGTTGCATACAAGTATTTTCTTTTGATATTTGATTGCTGTTTTGCGTCAAGACTATCAATTGCTTTTTGGTCTTGTCTTTTGATCGCTTTAAATCTTGGTTCTACCATTGCAAGGTTTTCATCATTAAAACGAGAGTTTATTTTTTTGTATTCTTCGTATAATTCCTGATTTTTAGATCCAGTGATTTTAGCACCATAAATAAAATTATCCAAATTAGTTTCGATGTTGATGTTTCCTGGTTCTGCAAAAAACAGAATATTGTTATCCATTGAGTTTGTTACTCCGCGATCAAGGAATAAGTAAAGCATTTCTGGAGATTCTAATTTAATATCACGCTCAAAAGTTGAGTTTCCGTCGATTTTTACACTGTCTATTGCAACAAGTGAAGTGTCAACAATTCTTTGAATATATAAAGTTCCGTTTTTTAATCCTTTAATGTTTCCTGTGATGTGCAGGTTGTCAGCAGATTCTTTTTTGTCGCATGATGCTAGTAGTGCAAGTGCAACAAAGGCAATAATAGATTTTTTCATTGGTTTTTAGATTTTGGTGCAAAATAAAGAAAATAGTTTGAATGTAATGATTCGTACTTTAAATTTTAATAAAAAATAAAATCCCAATTTATTTCTAAATTGGGATTGCTGTATTTTTATAAAAATGAGCTTTTTACATTGATAAATTATAGCTTACTCCTGTTTCGTGAGTATAGGTGAATTTGTTGTCGCATTCGTTATTTCCGTAGTCAATAACTCCTTTAAGAAATCCGCCTTCTATTTTTAATTTTCCTTTTGAAACATAAATACAAGAATATTTTTTAACCAGGGCTTCCTGAACTGTCAACGTTAGTGTTGCACCTTTTTCTGTCGTTACAGTATGATTTCCTTCTGTCATTTCATAAACATTATCTTCTAAAACATAAGGAGTGTCAACACCTGCTGTTTGTTTTACAGTATGCATTCCTGAATTTGTATAAACTCTTCCTTGTAAATCTGTAAATTTTCCGTTTGTTACTTTTCTGCTCCATTGTGGTACAGTTGCCACAGTTGTTGTGTTGGTGTATTCAATTGTTCCTTCCAGTTTAATTCCGTTAATAGAATAATCGATTCTTTCGATAGTTAGTTTGCTTCCTGTAGTGATAATTGGTCCCGAAAGTGTGATTTTTAATTTCCCTTTCCTTGTAAGCTGACCATCTGCACAACCCGCTGTTCCAAAATCAACGGTGAATACCTTTGGATAAGTTGCTCCTGTTGGTGTAGTAATAGTGATTGTAGCACAAACTCCGGCTACATTTGTTGCTGGTTTTGCAGTTGGTGAACTGTTTGTTATTAGTAATCCCGTATTAATGTCCATTTCATCGGCCGCATCAATTGCAACGGAAGCCGCAACAGAAGTAGTGTCGGTTTGATTGACCACATTGTCATTAGAACAGGAAACATAAATTAATGCTGTAGCGCAAATACCCAGAAATAAAAAAGCTGTTTTTTTCATAGTAGTTTTAGTTTAAGATTAGATTAAAAGGCAATCAAATGTAATAAAAAAAACGAATTCCAATAAAAAAATCCTGTGAGTCTGACTCACAGGATTTTAAAAATTATTCTTTTTTGTAAAAAACCTTATTTGATCATTTCAAAACTTCTTTTTACGAAAGCAGTTAAAGCTTCGCCTTTTAATAGGTTTTGCGATAATTTTGCTAAATCTAAAGCTTGTTTTACCAAGTGTTCCTGATGTGTTTTGTCTTCTGTATTCAAAATACTTGTTGCCAAATCAGAATTTGTATTTACTACCAAATTGTACATTTCAGGCATATTGCCCATTCCGAACATTCCGCCACCACCTGACTGACTCATTTCTTTCATTCTACGCATAAATTCTGGTTGCGTTATAATGAAAGGAGCAGCCTGGCTATCCATAGCTTCTAGTTGGACAGAATACGCTTTTGGAATGTAAGCTTCCAATGAAGTTTTTAATGTTTCTTTTTCTTCATCAGATAATTTAGAAATGGTATTTTCGTCTTTCTTGATTAAGTTGTCAATATGATCAGAATCCACACGAACAAAAGTTACATCTTTATTATCGCCTTCAATTTTTTGGATTAAGTGCGAGATGATAGGAGAATCTAAAAGCAATACTTCGTATCCTTTTTCTTTTGCTGTTTCAATATAAGAGTGTTGAGCATCTTTATTTCCAGCATAAAGAACTACCAATTTTCCGTCTTTATCTGTTTGGTTTTCTTTTAATTTCTCTTTTAATTCTTCTAAAGTAAAGTAAGTGTCGTCTACTGTTGGATACAATACAAATGCACCTGCTTTTTCGTAGAATTTATCTTCAGAAAGCATTCCGTACTCTAAAACAATTTTAATATCGTTCCATTTTGCTTCAAAATCAGCACGGTTTTCGCTGAATAAAGCTTTTAGTTTATCAGCAACTTTACGAGTAATGTAGTTGGAGATTTTTTTCACTGCGCCATCAGCCTGTAAACCTGAACGGGAAACATTCAAAGGAATATCCGGAGAATCAATCACACCTTTTAACATGGTCAAAAACTCAGGTACAATTCCTTCTACGTTATCGGTAACGTAAACCTGGTTTTGGTACAATTGAATTTTATCTTTCTGAATTTGCATATCTGTACCCAATTTTGGGAAATACAAAATTCCAGTTAAGTTGAAAGGATAATCTACATTTAAATGAATGTTGAATAATGGCTCCTCAAACTGCATTGGATACAATTCTCTGTAGAAATTTTTGTAATCTTCCTCAGATAATTCAGACGGTTGTTTTGTCCATGCCGGATTTGGGTTGTTGATGATGTTGTCAACTTCAACAGTTTCGTTGATATAGTCTTCAGGAGCATCTTCCGGTTTTGGAAGTGTTTCTGTTTTTGTTCCGAATTTAATCGGAATAGGCATGAATTTATTGTATTTATTCAATAATCCAGCAATTTTAGAATCTTCTAAAAATTCAAGAGAATCTTCAGCAACATGAAGAATGATTTCAGTACCACGTGAAGTTTTGTCAGCTGGCTCTAAAGTAAATTCAGGACTACCATCGCAAGTCCAGTGTGCAGCTGGTTCGTCTTTATATGATTTTGTAATGATTTCTACTTTTTCAGCAACCATAAACGCAGAATAGAAACCAAGACCAAAGTGACCAATAATTCCAGAATCTTTAGCAGAATCTTTGTATTTATCAAGGAATTCTTCAGCTCCTGAAAAAGCAACCTGGTTGATGTATTTTTCAACTTCATCAGCCGTCATACCTAAACCCTGGTCAATAATGTGGATTTTTTTACCTTCCTTATCAACTTTGATTTCAATAACCGGATTTCCGTATTCAACTTTAGCCTCGCCAATGCTAATAAGGTGTTTTAATTTTAAAGTAGCATCGGTTCCGTTTGAAACGAGCTCACGCAAGAAAATTTCGTGATCGCTGTACAAGAACTTTTTGATTAAGGGAAAGATGTTTTCTACTGAAACATTAATTTTACCTGTTGTCATATTTTTTATTTTTTTAGTTTAATGAGATGATTGTCATTCCTTCAAATAGAATACCAATTGTTTTTGGTGTGACAAAATGACCGAAGTGTTAATTTTGAAAGAAAATAATTAGATTTTGGAACTGTTAATATTTCAATGAATCGTATATTTGTGGTACACTAATTGTTAAACGTGTAAGTATTAACTTAAAAAATGTATAAAATGAAGAAAATTCTTTTCATTTGCATGATCGCCATAATGGTATTTGCGTGTAAATCAGCTTCGTCTACAACAGCTTCAACAGAAGCACCAACGCTATCGACTAAACTTGACAAATCGACTCAAGTAGCGCTTAAAGGAAATTGGGTTCTAACCAATGTGTCTTATCCAGGGTCAGATTATATTAAAGTAACTTCATTTGATCTTGCCGATTCAAAATGTTTTATTGGCAGCACCTGGAATTTTATTTCTAATAATAATAAAGGTACTATGACTTTAACTGCTCCAAGCTGTACAGCATTTACTTCTCCAATAGTATGGAGTATTAATAATCAAGGACTTTTAGTACTTAAGATTGTTAATCCGGGAACAAAATCGAAAAACGTTAAAGAAGGCTATTTACTAAAAGTTGCAGGTGTAACAGATAATTCTTTTGAGTTAATAGACAACATTAATGTAGGTGGACAAACTAAAGATGTTACTTACCAATTTCAAAGAGCCAATTAATATTAAAATATATACACATGAAAAAGATAACAGTTTTAGGGTTGAGTAGTTTACTTGTATTAGTTAGTTTTTTTACAAGCTGCGATTCAGTTAAAAATGCAAATAACACACAAAAAGGAGCCGGAATTGGAGTAGTTGCCGGTGGTCTTATTGGTGGTATTTTAGGAAATAATTTAGGGCATGGCGGAAATGCTGCTTTAGGTGCTGCAATTGGTGCTGCCGTTGGTGGTGGAACAGGAGCACTTATTGGAAACAAAATGGATAAACAAGCTCGTGAAATCGATCAGGCATTACCTGGTGCAGATGTTGAAAGAGTAGGAGAAGGAATTCACTTAACTTTGAACGAAAATGCAGTTCGTTTTGATACTAATAAATCAACTTTGACAACTCAGGCGAAAGCTAATTTAGATAAATTAATTCCTGTATTCACAGAATACGGAGATACTAATATCGAAATTTTTGGTTACACTGATAATACAGGAAAACCAGAATATAATTTAACACTTTCAGGACAGAGAGCTGCATCTGTGCAATCTTATTTAGTGGCAAAAGGATTAAAATCAAGCCGTTTCAAAACTTCAGGTTTAGGTATTGCGGATCCAATTGCAACAAATGATACTCCGGAAGGAAGAACTCAAAACCGCCGTGTTGAGTTTGCAATTACTGCAAATGACAAAATGGTAAATGATGCTAAAACAGAGGCTGGAAAATAGTTTCTAATGCAATAAAAAATTTTAAAAGCTGTTTCTTAATTGAAGCAGCTTTTTTTTTGACTTTAGGATTTAAACATTGTAAATTTGGACTCTCAAATACAACCCATGCTCGACATTCAGAATATTTCTTTCTCTTATACCGATAAACCCGTTATTAAAGACGTTTCTTTTACTATAAATAAAGGTGAAAACATTGCTATTATTGGCGAAAGTGGCTGCGGGAAAAGTACGCTTCTTAAGCTACTGTACGGCTTGTTTGATCTAAATGAAGGTAAAATTTTTTATAATGAAAAACCAATTTTAGGTCCAAAATACAATTTGATTCCCGGAATGCCGTACATGAAATATCTGGCACAGGATTTTGATTTGTCTCCGTACGAAACAGTTGCTGAGAATGTTGGAAAATTTCTTTCGAATGGTTTTGCCAACATGAAAAAATTGCGTGTGCAGGAATTATTGGAAATGGTAGAAATGGAACAGTTTTCTAATGTTAAAGCTAAATTTTTAAGTGGAGGACAACAACAGCGAGTAGCTTTGGTAAGAGTTTTGGCTTTGGAGCCGGAAGTGATTTTACTTGACGAACCTTTTAGCCAAATTGATGCTTTTCGTAAAAATGCTTTACGCCGAAATTTGTTCCGATATTTAAAACAAAAAGGAATTACGTGCATCATTGCAACTCATGACAGCACAGATGCATTATCATTTGCAGACGAAGCGATTGTAATGCGTAATGGTGAACTTATTGTAAAAGATAATCCAACCAGGATTTATGAAGATCCTGAAACTAAATATGTCGCTTCGTTATTTGGTGAGGTAAATGAAATACCAACTCATTTGTTACTTGATTACGAAGATGAAACTCATAAAACATTAGTGTACCCGCATCAGCTTAAAATGCTTACCGAATCAAAATTGCCGGTTAAAATCAGAAGAACTTATTTTAGAGGAAATCATTTTTTAATAGAAACTGTCTATAAAAGGCAATTGGTCTTTTTTGAAAGCGAAATTGATTTGCCGCTTGAACAGGAAATTTTCTTGGGATTGAATTATTTGTAATTAGAAAGTGTGCCAATTAGATCATTTTCTGGACCGTTAAAAATAGTAAACCCGACAGTTTTTTTAAATCTTGTTGGGTTTTTTTATACATTTCATGATTAACGGTTTTTTAAAATACTTATCCAGGAACTTCTGTTTCTAAATATGGATAGAAATTGGAGCGGTAGTAATTAGTTGTTTTTTCATATTTTTTATTTTTTCAATGTAAAAACTGTTTTTTCAAAAGAGAAATAGTTTTAATCAACTATATAATTAAACTATATTAAATTGCTAATAACGAAAAAAATAGTAATTTGGGCGCTTATGTTTTAAAGTATACGTAAATTTGCAATCCAATTTTTTAACAAATAATAAAAGAATATGTATCATTCAAAAATAGCGGGCTTAGGATATTATGTTCCTTCAAATGTTGTGACCAACGATGATTTGTCTAAGATAATTGATACTAATGACGAATGGATTCAGGAACGTACCGGAATTCAGGAGCGCAGACACATCATTCGTGGAGAGGATACCACAACTTCAATGGGAGTAAAAGCAGCTAAAATTGCAATAGAACGTTCTGGCGTAGCCAAAGAAGATATTGATTTTGTAGTTTTTGCTACATTAAGTCCTGATTACTATTTTCCAGGTCCCGGAGTTTTAGTACAACGTGATTTAGGTTTAAGAACAGTTGGAGCATTAGATGTTAGAAACCAATGTTCTGGTTTTGTTTATGCAATTTCTGTTGCCGATCAATACATTAAAACCGGAATGTATAAAAACATTTTGGTAATTGGTTCTGAAGTGCATTCAACCGGATTAGATATGACAACTCGTGGACGTGGAGTATCGGTAATTTTTGGAGATGGAGCGGGAGCGGCAGTTTTGAGCCGTGAAGAAGATTTATCAAAAGGAATTTTATCAACTCACCTACATTCAGAAGGACAACATGCTGAAGAGCTAGCATTGCAGGCACCAGGAATGGGAGCACGTTGGGTAACAGATATTTTGGCTGATAATGATCCAAATGATGAAAGTTATTATCCATACATGAACGGGCAGTTTGTATTTAAAAATGCAGTAGTTCGTTTTGCTGAAGTAATTAACGAAGGTTTAGAAGCAAATGGTTTGCAGGTTTCAGACATTGATATGTTGATTCCGCATCAGGCGAATTTAAGAATCTCACAATTCATTCAGAATAAATTCAAATTGAGTGATGATCAGGTTCATAATAACATCCAAAAATACGGAAATACAACGGCAGCCTCTATTCCGATTGCTTTGACAGAAGCTTGGGAACAAGGAAAAATTAAATCTGGAGATACAGTTGTTTTAGCTGCTTTCGGAAGTGGATTTACTTGGGCGAGTGCTATTATTAAATGGTAATTTTATTCATCCTGCATTATATTTCAAACCTGTTCTGTTAAGAGCAGGTTTTTTTATAATTTAGTGTTCTATTATGCGGTTTCTGTCATTGCGAGGAACGAAGCAATCTCATTTGTTGAGTCTGTAGATGGTAGTGCGGTTGCTTCGTTCCTCGCAATGACAAACTTTGAGAAAATATAATTTAATCAAAATGAAAAAAAATCAACTCGAAATAGCCTGTTTCAATTATGAATCGGCAATTATAGCTCAGGAAGCGGGTGCGGACCGAATCGAATTATGTGATAACATGAAACTTGGCGGAACAACACCAAATCCAATCCTGGCAGTTAGAGTGCGCGAAAAGTTATCTATTAAAATGCATGTCATTATAAGACCTCGTGGTGGCAATTTTATTTATAGTGATGATGAATTTGTTGAAATGAAGCAAGACATCAAACAATTTAAAAAACTAGGAGTTGACGGTTTTGTTTTCGGAATTTTGAAGGAAAACGGAAATGTCAA
This sequence comes from Flavobacterium frigidimaris, assembly GCF_002217275.1. NCBI lineage: Bacteria > Pseudomonadati > Bacteroidota > Flavobacteriia > Flavobacteriales > Flavobacteriaceae > Flavobacterium > Flavobacterium frigidimaris. The sequence continues at coordinate 102,743 of NZ_MUGV01000011.1, read as the reverse complement.
TAAAAGACGCAGTAAGGAACTGGTTAATCTGGCGCACCCACTTCCGTGTACCTTTCATCGTGCTTTTGATGTTGTAAAAGATGTCAAGAAGTCTCTCAAAGATATAATTGATTGCGGTTTTACAACTATTTTGACATCAGGACAGGGAATAAATGTTGAAGAAGGTATTTTTGCTTTGGAGAAAATTCAAAAATGGACAAAAGACAAAATCGAAATTATGCCTGGCGGAGGTTTAAGATCGTCTAATATTAAATTATTGCAGGATAAATTAGAACCAACATTTTATCATTCATCGGCCATAACGGATAATACGGAAACGGCAAATCCGGAAGAGATAAAAGAATTGCGCAATTTTTTGTAACCGTAATTAATAAAATAAAAAAGCCTGGAGTTGGCATACTCCAGGCTTTTCTTTTCTACAAGAACTATTAAAATCTACTAATAAAAGTGGGATTAAAACATTCCACCACCACCTTTGTTAGTGTTATCTTCTCTTTGTTTACGTTGAAGGTTTTTAATTTTTGCTCCTCCAAAGTTATAAGTCAATCCTACATAAACCGTTTGGCTTTCCCATGAAAACTGTCCTGTTTGCGGATAAGGATAAATTCCGTCAAAAGAATATTTCATGGTATTGAAAACGTCATTGAAACGTACACTGATATTCATTTTGTTGTCTAACAATGTATAACGTGAACCTATGTCCATTTTGTACATTTCATTTCTATGTTGTTGAATTTCGTCAACCGGACCTCTGAAAAAACCGAATAATAAAAAGCTTAAACGTTTTGTAGGTTTGAAGTTTGAGTTCATACGCGCATTAAATGCCGAAGTTGTAACACTTCTTTGAAGCGGTGAACTTGTACTTGTTGCCGGATCAAATTCAAAAACAACACCTTCCTGGTTTATGCTTGAGAAATCAATAGAAGGTTGAATGTCCCACCATTTTGCAATTTTATAGTTAAGAGAAACATCAAAACCATAAGCACTGTTGTGATCGTAATTCGTGAAACTTAAAATTTGTTTGTATCCTGAAGGATCATTAGGATCAGGACTTAAAGTTCTGCTGATTTGATCATTGATGCTTCTTACGAAAACTCCGGCAGTTATACTTCCTTTTTCAAGAGTTTTGGTGTAATTTACTTCTACAGAATTTGTAAACTGAGGTCTTAACTCAGGATTTCCGTATGATGTTACTAACGGAGTAGAAAACTCACGAATAGGTTTTGTTTGCTCTAAACTCGGGCGGTCTACACGACGGCTGTAGCTTAATTGCAATACATTTTTCTCATTCAAATTATACGTTAAATAGGCTGATGGATATAAGGTGATATAATCGTCATCAAATTTTGTTTCGCCATGATTTAAATTTGCAGCAACTTTATAACTCTCAAAACGAGTTCCTAATTGGTAACTAAATTTTTTGAATTTCTGACCAAAAGTTACGTATGCAGAATAGATATCGGTGTCATAAGTATAATTAGAAATTCTGTCTTCAGCAGCAACTAAAGGATTTCCGGTATTGTAATCATTATTTGATCTTGTTATTCTTGCTTCGGCACCAGCTTCAAGAGTTGTTTTGTCGTTTAACGGATTTACATAATCAACGTTAATTGTACTCAGTTTTCTTTTATCTCCAATAAAATCACTGTAAATGATATCATTCTTTGTATAGTCAGGTCTTGTTGTTTGCGTGTCAAAACTTGCATCTTGAGAAACTTTAGTATCACTGTAGTTTCCTTCAAAATCTAAAGTATGTCCTTCTTTTTTAAAGATATGTTTGAAAGCTAAATTATAAGTTCCGGTATTGCTTGGACCATGATATTTTGAATTTTGATAGATGTTCAAAATGTTTGGATCACCATTGTTATAATCAATATCTGTTAGTACAATTCCGGTTCCGGTAGATTTATTTTGATTGGTATAAAAAGATAAAGTATTGTGATCATTGATTAAATAATCCATACCAATTTTATACAAATAATTATCATTATCGTTCGAAATATCTAAATTTTGATTTACCGGTTGATCTAATCTTACGATGTGACCTTCATTTTGATAAGTACCAAAATTTTGCCCTGCGTTTCCAAAGAAATTTACTTTTCCGGTTTTGTAGTTCAAATCTAGTGATTGATTGTATTTTGCTGTTTTTCCGAAAGTGATACCACCACTGTAGCTTCCGTTAAAACCAGTGTTAGCGTTTTTGTGTAAAATAATATTGATGATTCCAGACATTCCTTCCGGATTGTATTTAGCGCTTGGGTTTGTAATCAACTCAATTTTTTTGATAGAAGTAGATGGAATTTGTTTTAGCAATTGAGCAGGATCAATATTAGATGGTCTACCGTCAATTAATACACGCACGTTGTCGTTTCCGCGAAGTGAAAGTTTTCCATCCTGATCTACGTTTACAGATGGAATATTACTCATAATATCAGATGCAGAAGCTCCGGCAGTTGTCAAATCTTTACCTACAGTAATTACTTTTCGGTCAATTTTTTGTTCCATTGTAGAGCGTTCAGCAACAATATTTACACCTTTAAGTTGTGTTGCTTCTTCTTCAAGAGAAACGTTAATAGTTGCCGTTTTTTTATTATCGCTTAAAATTACGGAGCCAATGTATTTTCTAAATCCAATGTATTGAACTTCGATGGTATAACTTTTTAAACCCAAATTTTTAATTGTAAAGTCTCCATTGTCATCTGTATTGACTCCTGAAACAACTTTTCCATTTTCTTTGATAGAAACTGTCGCATAAGAAATTGGTGCATTATTCGATTTTTCAGAGATTTTTCCAGACACTGTTCCGGTGTTCTGGGCCTGAGCTGTTGCGATTACTCCCAGTAATGCAAACAGAAAGAATTTTAATTTCATAATAGTGTTACTTGATTATTTTGATTTGATTGATGATGATTGTTCTTTTTGTTTTTGTTAGATTTTTTTGGCTTTAAATAAATTCAAAGTTCCTATTAAGACTCTTTTATTGTGAATATGTTACAGAAAAAAAATAAAAAAAATCATTTTTGATTCTATTTGCTCTGTTTTGTAAGAGATTAGCGTTTTAATTTTTTGATAATTTTAACATTCAAAACAAATGACTTTTTATGAAATTCTAAACGTTTTGTTCAATTTTATATGTTTTTCATTTTCTGTAATTGATGAATAAGCAGTATCTTTGCTCACTTTAAAATAAGTTTACATGTCATTATCACAAATTCTTACACCTTCTATACAAAGCGCCATTCAGGCATTATTTGATGTTACTGTTGATAAAATTGAATTTCAAACTACCAGAAAAGAGTTTGAAGGCGATATTACAATGGTGATTTTCCCATTATTAAAAGTGATTAAAAGTAATCCAGTGGAACTTGGAAATAAAATTGGAGATTATTTAGTTGAAAATGTTTCAGAAGTTGCTCGTTTTAATGTGGTTTCAGGTTTCCTGAATATCGTAATTGCAGATAGTTATTATTTGAATTTCTTTAATGAAATAAAAGACAATACAAAGTTTGGCTATGTAACGCCAAATCCAGAAGACAAAGCTATAATGGTCGAGTATTCTTCTCCAAATACCAATAAACCTTTGCACTTAGGTCACGTTCGTAACAATTTGTTGGGATATTCTGTTGCAGAAATTATTAAAGCATCTGGTAAAAAAGTATATAAAACACAAATCATCAACGATCGCGGAATCCATATCTGTAAATCGATGTTGGCCTGGGAGAAATTTGGAAACGGAGAAACTCCTGAAAGTTCAAATTTAAAAGGAGATAAATTAGTTGGTAAATATTATGTTGAATTTGATAAAGCCTATAAAGCTGAGATTAATCAACTAATCGAGACGGGTAAAACAGAAGAAGAAGCAAAAAAACAAGCACCGATTATTGTTGAAGCACAAGATATGCTGAAGAAATGGGAAGCTGGTGATGAAAAGGTAATCACGCTTTGGAAAATGATGAACCAATGGGTTTATGATGGTTTTGCGACAACTTACTCTAATCTTGGAGTTAATTTTGATCGTTATTACTACGAAAGCAATACTTATTTATTAGGGAAAGATGTTGTTCAGGTTGGATTGGATAAAGGTGTTTTTGAAAAAGATCCTGATGGGTCGGTTTGGATAGATTTAACAGATGAAGGTCTGGATCGTAAAATCGTATTACGTTCTGATGGAACTGCGGTTTACATGACACAAGATATTGGAACTGCAATTCAGCGTGTAAAAGATATGCCAGATGTTGGAGGTATGGTTTATACGGTTGGAAACGAGCAGGATTATCACTTTAAAGTGTTGTTCTTGATCCTGAAAAAATTAGGTTTTGACTGGGCTTCAAGTCTGTATCATTTATCGTACGGAATGGTTGATTTACCTTCCGGAAAAATGAAAAGCCGTGAAGGAACTGTTGTAGATGCTGATGATTTGATGCAGGATATGACGGATACAGCAAAACAAATTTCAGAAGATTTAGGGAAACTAGACAGTTATTCTGCTGAAGAAAAAGCGAAATTGTACAAAACGATTGGTCTTGGAGCATTGAAATATTACATCTTAAAAGTAGATCCTAAAAAACGTATCTTGTTTAATCCTGAAGAATCTGTTGATTTTGCAGGAAATACAGGCCCGTTTATTCAATATACTTACGCGAGAATTCAATCGATTATCCGTAAAGCTGATTTTGATTTTTCAGCAAAAACAAATACTGAAGAATTACACGAAAAAGAAAAAGAATTGGTAAAACAAATCGAACTTTTTCCTGAAGTAATTCAAAATGCAGCTCAAAATCACAGCCCGGCTTTAATTGCAAATTATACGTACGATTTGGTAAAAGAATACAATTCATTCTATCAATCTGTACATATTTTAGGTGAAATTGATTTGACTAAAAAGATTTTCAGAGTACAACTTTCTCAAAAAGTGGCAGAAGTTATAAAATCTGCTTTTACATTATTAGGAATTGAAGTTCCGGAGAGAATGTAAACGTTTAAATATAAAAAGTAAAGAGCCGTTAATTTTATTATCGGCTTTTTTTATGCTCAGATTTCTCATGAAGCTTGAGGTTTAAAGCTTAAAGAAGAGGAGATAATAAGGATATACTAAATTTGTTAAGAATTTGTTAGGCTGAATTTTCTTCTAAAAAAAGCAGCTTTAGATTTGTATATGGGATTATTATACTTATGTTTACAGTAAGAAAAAGATTTAAAAAAATCTTCTGAAAAGCCAATAAACAGAGGAGATCCCCAGATCTTTAATGATTTAAATAATCGAGGTAGCTGAAAATCGTAAGAGTAAGCAAAACCAAAAACAAGAACAAAATGATTAAAAAACCTTTTTTCGTACTGGCATTTTTATTTGCGCTTAGTACAATGAATGCACAAGATTTAGTTAATCCTTCTTATGGATTCTCTCACAGTAAAACAGCCTACATTACTTTGGCAGATGGTACAGAAATCAACGGAACTATCAAAGATATTGATAGAGAAAAAGGATTGATCGAGTATATTAAATTACAAGACGGAGCTGGAAAAAAACACAAACTAAAACCGGAAGATATTAAGTTTATGTACTTGCCACCAAGCGGATTGGATAATTTAACGAAAAGCTTAGATTTTATTTCTGATTATCAAAAATGGAGCGATGATAAATTGAATCAAGAGTACATAAAAGAAGGTTACGCCTATTTTGAAACTGCTGATGTACAAATCAAAAAGAAAAAAGAAAAATTATTAATGCAACTTCTAAACCCGGGATTTAGTAAAGAGTGCAAAATATACTGTGATCCACATGCTAAAGAAACTACTTCATTAGGAGTTGGTGGAGTTAAATTTGTTGGTGGAGATGCAAAATCTTACTATGTAGCTAAAAAAGATGCACCAGCGGTTTTATTAAAGAAAAAAGAGTATAAAAAAGAATTTGCACCATTATGGGGTAGCTGTGAAAAAGTAATTTCTGGAAACCCTGAGCCTAAATGGACAGATTTAACAAAACATGTTATTACGTACTCTGAGTGTGCAGAATCAAAATAATTGTTTGTTTAAAAAGATATAGAATAAGAAAAGCCGATAGCAGTAAACTATCGGCTTTTTTACAACTAGCACAAACTGTTTTTACTTTATGAACTTGTCGATAATTTTGTCTGTTTCTGCTTTTGAAGCGTCTGGTTTTAAATCAAACAAAAGAGAATACAACGCTTTTCTGTCCACTTTAGCTTCTAAGTTTAAGTCCTGGTGTCTGTCAAACAATGTTTGCCATTTATCACGAACATTTTTCCAAAGTGCGTTATTTTCTTTCCACCATTTTTGAGCGGCAGCACATTTAATATCCGGAACTTTAGTATAAACATCAAACCCTTTTTCTTGCGCTAACAATACATCTTTTCCGCTGTCATCTCTGACCAATTTGTCATTGTCTTGCTCATGATTCCATCCCGTAGAAGTGATTTCATGGATGTTTCTTCTTTTTAAAACATTATAATCATTACGTTTTGTTTGCTCTCTTCTTGGAAGCGGAGCATCAGCAACGTTTGCCCAGTAATCTTGTCCGTCAACATGAACCCATGTTGATGATCCTTCGTATCGTGGACTATCATCTACCTGATAAACTTTTTGAGTCCACTGTCCTTTAACAGCTTTCTTGTCTAATTTTTTGTATTTCCACGATGTTCCTTTATCGAAAGAATATAAGTCTGTGTTTTCGTAAAGCCAATCTTGTCTCCAGTGTTTGATAATCATATCATCACTTACTATTAATAAGTGCTGCATCACAATTTTGTTTGGTGTATCTTCTAGTAAATCAACCCATTCCAAAGCAGATTCATGCTTAGTTTCAGATGATTTATAAGTAAGAGAATCTTTTGGATATGAAAAAGTTTCAGTAAAATTAAATTTCACTTCATAACAACCACACATTGATTTAATTGATTTGATGTCTTGTTGTTTTTTATCCTGGCTGAAACCAAGAGCACAAGTCAAAGCCATTACGGCCGAAAAGAAGAGGCTTTTTGTAATCATAACTTATTGTTTTGTTTTAAAATTTTTTGCAAATATATAAATTTTATTTAGAACAAATAAAAATAGTTACTATATTTGCGCCATTATTAAGACTGAATAAAAATAATGAAAATTAAAATTACCCTTTTTGTACTGTTCGTTTTTTGTCAAATTTCTTTTGCGCAACAAGATAGTATAGCATCAAAAGAAAAGCTTTCAGAAGTAGTTGTGACAGGACAATTAGAGCCACAATCGATTAAGAAATCTGTATTTAATGTTCGTGTTATTTCAAAAGAAAATATAAAGCAGCTGGCCGCAAACAATTTAGCTGATGTTTTAAATCAATATTTGAATATTACAGTGACATCAAATGGTGATGATGGGCGTTCAAAGGTTTCAATGTTCGGATTAGATTCGCAGTATTTTAAGATTTTGGTTGATAATATACCTTTAGTAAGTGATACAGGTATGGGGACAAATGTTGATTTAACGCAGGTTAATCTTGATGATGTCGAGAGAATCGAAATCATCGAAGGATCAATGGGTGTAACTCATGGAGCAAATGCTGTAACTGGTATCCTAAACATTATTACGAAAAAAGGAGGAGGATATAAATGGCAGATTAGTGCCACTGTTCAGGAAGAGACCGTTGGAAAGGAATTTGCATTTTTTGATAAAGGCCGTCATATACAATCAGCTAAAATTGGTCATAATTTTAATGAAAATTGGTTTGTTAACATAGGCGGAAATCGCAACGCAATGTCTGGTTTTTATGATAATAGACAAGGTAAAGATTACGATAAAAATGACGGACTGAGAGGATATACACAGCTTCCGAAAGAACAATTGGTAGGAAATGCAGTTTTGGGTTACCAAAAAGATGCTTTTAGAATTTTTTACAAATTTGATTATTATGGTGAAGATGTTCATTACTACAATCCTCTTGTAAATATCCAAGATAATTATCCATTTCCAGACACCTATTTTTCGAGAGATAAAAGATATATTACCAATCGTTATTACCACCATTTAAACACCAGTGGAAATCTTTTCTCGAAGTTAAAGTACAATGTTTCGGTTTCTCAGCAAAAACAAGAACGTGATTTAGAGAATTTCGTTTATCATATAGATACAAAACAAGAGGTAGATAACAAGAGAGACACTTATCAATCAAAAAAGGTGTTTTATTCAACGGGTACACTGAGCAATTTCTTTGATAATAAAAATGTAGATTTTCAACTTGGTTATGAAATTACAAACGAGAATGGTTTTTATGATTCTTCAGTTGGAGCTTTTAGAGATGATAATCAGCAGGGTGTAGATATTAGAAAGAGATTGGAAAATTATGATATTTATTCGGTTGCTGAAATTGGTGTAAATGATAAATTTTCCATTCGTCCAGGGCTTCGATTTTCATTTCAAAGTGCTTTCGACAATCAATATGCAAGTTCTTTAGGTTTAAGATATCTTTTTGATAAAGGATTAGAAGCAAGAGTTTCTTTGGGGAAATCGTATCGTACTCCAAACTTTGATGAGCTTTATACTTATTTTGTCGACTCTAACCATAACATGCAGGGAAATGCAGATTTGATTCCAGAAACAAGTACTTCTTATGAGGTTAGTTTTAAGAGAGCCTGTAATTTTGATTCGGGTGCTCAAATCACAAACAACTTAGCTGTTACGTATCTGGATGTTGATGATAGAATTGACCTGGTTACAATTCAGGTAAATCCTTTGCATTATAAATACGTTAATATCAATAGATATAAAATGTGGAACATTTCAACAGTAGAGCAATATATTTACAAAAATTGGAATGTAATGTTAGGTGCCGCTGTAGTTGGAATTTCCAGAAGACTTGATTTAGCGGCTGAAAACTTAGTGTCTGATGATAAATTTTTCTACTCGTTCAGATTAAATTCAAGTATCTCTTATAATATTACAAAATGGAATACTTTGTTAGCTGTTTTCTATAAATATAACGGACAGCAGCAACAGTATGTTGCGGGGACAGGAAGTGATGGGAAAGCTGGTTTCTTTTTAAATGAATTGCAGCCTTATAGCTGGATGGACGCTTCTATTCGAAAAACATTCTTTAAAAATCAATTTGAAGTTACTGTTGGAGCCAGAAACCTACTTGATGTTACTAATTTACAATCTGTTCAAAATGGAGGTGGAGGCGATGCATCTGGAGGAGCGCATGGAGGAGGAACAAGTACTGATATGATGTTAGGATATGGCCGATCTTACTTCTTAAAACTTACGTATAATCTAAATTTTAATTAATATATAAATACCATGAAAAAAAACTTTATTTTAATACTATCTTTTGTATTACTAGCCATTGGGGCTTGTAGCAGTGATGATGATGTGGCGTTGCCAAATGCAGTAGCTTTTACTTCTACATCGTTAAATTTATCGGCAGAAACAACTCCGATCGAAATTAAATTTGCATCTCCAACTGCAGCAGCGGGATCTCTAACTTTAACTTACACTGAAACTGCAGTTGCAAATGGTATAGATTATAGTACTACACCAGCAATCGCTGCAAATAAGATTGTAGTTCCTTTTGAAAAAAATGTATCTACAGTATCTTTTACTTTTAAAAAATTAAAAGAAGCTATCGAAGGCCAGGTAAAAAATGTGGTTTTTACTATTAGTAGTATAACTATCAATTCTGTAATTTCTGATAACAAATCAATTCAGGTAAACTTTAATGAGACAGCTTCTTTAGGAAGTGCATTAGCTCCAGGAGTTGGAGGGCCAACAGAGCCAAATCAGGTTTTTGTTGATTTGAGCAGCGGAAAAATGACTGCTGTTCCTAGAGTATCGTGGGATTTAGGATTTTATTCTGGAACAGATTTTAGAGTAATAATAAACCACACTGTAAGAATGTCTGCTAAACAAACGACTAGTGTAAATATTGATGAAGTTCAATTGGAAGATGCAACCATGCTTGTTAATGGTAGTGGAAGTACTACTCAAGTTGATGACGCTGCAGGAGATATTACTAAAACTGCTATTGCAGCAATCTCTTCAACAGATGCTGATAACAAAGTATATGTAATCAATATGGGAAGTAATCCTGGGACAACTAATCCAGCTGTTGGATCTGAAGGTACAGGTACAGGGCCGTCTAGAGGATGGAAAAAAGTTAGAATTTTAAGAAGTGGTAATGATTATAAAGTTCAATATGCAGATATTGCAGCTACAACTCACGAAGAAATCATCGTTACAAAAAATGCAGCTTATAACTTTACATTCTTAAGCTTATTAGATAAAAAAGCAGTTAGTGTAGAGCCTCAAAAAGCACAATGGGATATTAGTTTCACAAGTTTTACTAATACAACTTCAATGGGAGCAGGTTTAGTTCCTTATAATTTTGCAGACTTCGTTTTAAATAACGTTAAAGGTGGTGCAAAAACTTACCAAGTACTTACAACAGCTTTTACATATGATGCTTTCACATTAGCAAATGTTGACAACACTAAATTTACAGAGGATCAAAGAAATATTGGTTCAAACTGGAGAGGAACTGTTTCAGGAACAGATGCAAACGGTAATCCAGTTTCTGGATTTGCGGCAAGGTCAGATCGTTTCTTTGTTGTTAAAGATCCTGCAGGAAATGTTTATAAAGTTAGATTTACAGCAGGTGTGAACGCAGCAGGTGAAAGAGGTAATCCTACCTTTCAATATGCTATCTTAAAATAATAAGTGCCAAAAAATATAAAAAATATTGGTATTGTTATACTCGATTATAACAATAGGGAAACAGCACCGAACTAAAAATTAGTTAATTCATAAGCTTTGTTTTTTTTATTTTTTTTGAGAGAGGTTAGATTTTATCTAGCCTCTTTTTTTGTTTTTTATTTTAATGTTAAAAAGGGTTGTAGATTAATGTTTAACCCTATCTTTGCACATGTTTTTTTAATATGGAATTAACAGGAAATTTTAATAATTTTTCCCTCGAAGCCATTCTTCAAATTATAAGTAATAAGTGAATACAAAGCCCTATTTTTTTCAGTCTTTTGCAATTGTCGCACTGGCATTTATCGCCTTTATTGGATTCAAACAAGTTTTACCGAATAAAATCTTTTCGGATAGTAAAATAGATTCTAAAAATGTATTAATCGACAGTATGCTTTTAGAGTCGGTTGCTAATGACTCATTGTCTCTTGAAAGCGATAGTATTGCCGAAGCGGAACAACAAGAAGCTCAAAAAGAAATTGTTTTTGAAAATACAGAAGGAATCGAATTTCCATCAGAAACTTTTGAAAATTATAAAGGATACCAATATCTGGTTTCGTTTTACGAGAAATTATATCAGCTAGAAAAAAATCCACAATCTAAAGTTCGAATTGCGTATTATGGCGATTCTATGACCGATGGTGATTTAATTGTTCAGGACGTAAGAACCAATTATCAGGAACGTTTTGGTGGAAACGGAGTTGGGTTTGTATCCATCACTTCAGAATCTGCAGCTTCCAGAGGCTCAGTAAAATCAGTTTATTCTAAAAACTGGAAGACACAATCCTACCTAAATGTCAAAAGACCAACAAGTCCTTTTGGAGTAAACGGTCATGTCTTTTTTGCAAACGATAAAACCAATCCAACCTGGGTTCAATACGAAGCAGGGACAAATAAATATGCAACGACTTTAGATAATCCAGTATTGTTTTATGGAAAAGCAGCCAAAAGAGGAAATGTGAATTTTATTATTGGAAAAGATACACTTAAGAAAAATCTTGTTCCAAGTAATTTGGTTAACAGTTTAAAAGTAACTTCAGGAAGTATAAAAGCATTCAAAGCTAATTTTGTGCATGCCGATTCTATTCCGATTTATGGTTTCAATTTTGATAATGGAAGCGGAGTTCACGTAGATAATTTTTCGCAAAGAGGAAACTCAGGATTACCAATTTCAATGTTTGATGCTGATGTTATGCGCGGTTTTAATAACAGTCTAAAATATGATTTGGTTGTTTTGCATTATGGAACCAACGTATTGAATTATGGTACCAAAAACTACTATTGGTATGAAAAAGGAATGAAAAAAGCCGTGAATAAAATAAGAGAATCATTTCCGGGAGTTTCTATTTTGATTGTTTCAACTGCTGATAAATCAACGAAATATGATTTGGAAATGAAAACGGATTCAGCTGTCGTTCCTCTAATGAAAGCGCAAAAAAGATATGCCTTAGAATCAGAATCCGGATTTGTCAACTTATACACTTTAATGGGCGGAGATGGATCGATGGTAAAATGGGTCGATGAAACGCCGGCAAGAGCCAATAAAGATTATACTCATTTTAATCAGCGTGGTGCAAAAGCAATCGGAAAATTATTGTACGATCAATTGAATAAAGGTTACGAAGAATACAAAATATTGCGAGAGAAACGTGATGTTGTTTCGCGTCAGCAAAGAGCCGCACGAAAAGCAAACACAGATTCTATTGCTGTAAAAAATGATAGCGTATATGAATAAACTAATTATTTTCTTTTGTTGTCTTTTTTTATCTGCAAATAATAAAGCACAAAAGACAGCCCCACTTCCAATAACGAAGCCTATGACTAGTAAAACGGATACCACTACAGTTGATTCTTTTTCTGAAGATAAGATGTATAATGCAAAAGTGTTGGAAAGCATTTTTAAGAAATTAAGTGAAAATGAGAGCCAGAAAAGTCAGAAGATAAACATTGTTCATATTGGAGATTCTCATATTCAGAGTGATTTAATGACCAATGAAATTAGAAAAAATCTACAACAACGATTTGGAAATGCGGGACGAGGGTTGGTTTTCCCTTATCAATTAGCCAAAACAAACGGATCTTATAATGAACGTTTTCGTTCCAACAGAACCTGGGAAAGTTATCGCAATATTCATCCTCATAAAAATTATCCTGTTGGTTTAAGCGGAATTGGACTTTGGAGAGATAGTGGCGGATTTGCAGTGGAACTGAATGTGAAAGATCCGGCATACAAGTTTAATTCGATTAAGATTATTACACCTCAAAATCAGAATATGTTTGATTTGGCAACATCATCTCAAACCAATATTATTCAATCGACAGAGCGAAAAGTAATTACGCATAAAATAAAAAAAGGAGAAGCAATCTCTACAATTGCCGACAAATACAATATCTCCGTTACAGATATTAAAAAAGCAAATGGTTTAAAATCCAATAACATTCGTGCCGGAAGAACATTGAAAATACCAACGAACGAGACAAAACCAAAAGCAATCAAGAGTTCGGCGTTTGTTTCTTTGGAGGTAGAATCAGATTCATTTTGCCATTATTATAATTCTGAAAAAGCATTAGATAAAATCTTTCTAATTCCAAATAAGGACGCTACAAAATTTGAACTAAACGGAATTGTTTTAGAAAAAGATACACCCGGAATACTTTACAGCAGCATTGGAGTAAACGGAGCCAAATTTTCAGATTATAATAAATATCCGTTATTTTTTGAACAGTTAAAAGCGTTGCATCCGGATTTACTGGTTTTTTCTTTAGGAACAAATGAAAGCTACGATCACATGGAAGCTTCGGCTTACATTAAAGAATTGCGCCAGTTTATAAAAAACATAAAAGATCAAAATATTAATGTTCCGATAATTGTAATGACGCCGCCACCTTCTTTTCTTAAAGCAAGAAGACCTAATATTTACGTTCATGAGTATGCGAAAAGTATTCTCGGAATTGCTAAAGAAGATGGTTTCGCCGTTTGGGATTTATACGATGAATTTGGTGGAATGGAAGGTGTCCGAAAATTAAAAGCAGAAAAATTAATTGGTCCGGACTATGTTCATTATTCCAAAAAAGGATACGAAAAACAAGGAAACTTGTTTACACAGGCGTTTTTTAAAGCATACGATAATTTTAAATTAAAAAATTAAGTTGATTACAATTGATAGCATAAATAATTGGTTTGTTCAAAACTTTGGGGAAGTTACTTTAGAACAGGCTAAAAGCTGGTTTATTTATAATCCAGACGAAAAATTATTATTTAATACCGGTTTGTTCCTGGGATTATTTCTGGTTTTTTATTTTGTGTATGGCTTTTTACGCAAGACATTTTATTTGAGATTAACCTATGTTATTCTCTTTTCGCTTTTCTTTTATTATAAGTCAAGCGGAATTTACTTTTTACTTTTGTTACTTTCCTCGGTGGTCGATTATGGCCTGAGCCAGATTATTTACAACACAGCAAAAGACAGTACTAAAAAAGTATATTTGGTCATAAGTGTAATCCTGAATTTAGGATTGCTGGGGTATTTCAAATATATGAACTTTATGATCGTGACCTACAATGATATGTTTAGCGGTCATTTTGCGCTTCATAATGTTTTTCTTCCGGTCGGAATTTCATTCTATACATTTCAGTCAATGAGTTATATTATTGAAATTTATCGTGAAGAGATTAAACCGACAAAAAATTATATCGAATATTTATTTTTCGTTTCGTTTTTCCCGCAATTAGTTGCCGGTCCAATTGTACGCGCAAAAGATTTCCTGCCTCAGATTTATCAAAAATTAAACCTGACCAAACAAGATGTAAACAACGCTTTGTTTTTGATTATTGGAGGTTTAATCAAGAAAACCGTAATATCAAATTACATTTCGATCAACTTCGTAGATCGTGTTTTTGATACACCGATGAATTATACGTCATTCGAAAATTTAATGGCTTCTTATGGATATGCCATTCAAATTTATTGTGACTTTTCAGGGTATTCAGACATGGCGATCGGAATCGCTTTATTATTAGGATTCAAATTGCCGGCCAACTTTAGAACACCTTATAAATCGGTTTCTATTACGGATTTCTGGAGAAGATGGCACATCTCATTGTCCACCTGGCTGAAAGATTTCTTATATATTTCAATCGGAGGAAATAGAGAAGGTTCATTCGCCGGATTCTTATTCCCAAGTTTATTCTTCTTCGGATTATTGCTTTGGGGAATTACCAACATCAATACCAGTTTCATTCCACTAACAATTGCCATTGGTTCAATTGTTGTTTTTTGTCTTTCGTTTTTGCTTTCAAAAAAGAAAAATCAAACGTTGGTCACCAATTTCAATTTGTTTACTACAATGCTTTTAGGAGGTTTGTGGCACGGAGCCGGAGCACAATTTATCGTTTGGGGAGCTTTACATGGATTAGCATTAGCCGTTCATAAAATTTTCATGGAACTTTTTCCTTCCAAAAAAGAAGGCCCAAGTTGGTTATGGAGATTCTTTTCGATCTTAATCACATTCCACTTCGTTGTTTTCTGCTGGATCTTTTTCCGCGCCAGAGATTTCGAAACAGCATTACAAGTTATAAACAATATTGGTCAATTAACTTTTGAGCCAGAAAATTGGAAAGCGATAGTTTTAGGATACAAAAATGTATTTTTATTAATGTTGTTCGGTTACGTTTGGCATTTCTTACCAGAAGTTATCACAGACAAAATGAAATTCGTTTTCGACAGAACGCCATTATTATTAAAAGCAGTAATTCTGGGCTTTGTTTACTGGATCGTTTACGCAACAGCAGTTGCGGGCTCACAACCGTTTATCTACTTTCAATTCTAATTATAGGTTCAAAGGAACAAGGTTACAAAAGCGCAAAGGTTTATTCTTTGCGCTTTTAGTTTATAGCCACGGATTAAATGATTTAAATGATTTTTTAAATCTGCTTAAATCTTTTAAATCTGCGTGAAACAAAAAAACTTTACGACTTCGCGACTTTGCGATCAAAAAACATTGCGAAACTAGTGTAGATCTTTGCGCACATTGCGGTTAAATGCCCTTAAATAAAAATTGCCTGAAATATCTAATTAGATTATCTTTGCACTTCAAATAAAGAAAATAGTATGTTTGATAATTTAAGTGATAAGTTAGATAAAGCGTTCCATATATTAAAAGGACACGGTAAAATTACAGAAGTAAACGTTGCCGATACCTTAAAAGAAGTTCGTCGTGCCTTATTAGACGCCGATGTTAACTTTAAAATTGCAAAGGATTTTACAACCAAAGTAAAAGAAAAAGCAATAGGTCAGGACGTTTTAACAACGCTTCAGCCAGGACAATTATTGGTGAAGCTGGTAAAAGATGAGTTGACCGAATTAATGGGTGGCGATGTTGCCGGAATTAATCTTTCAGGAACTCCATCTGTGATCTTAATGTCAGGATTGCAAGGTTCTGGTAAAACAACTTTCTCAGGAAAATTAGCCAACTTTTTAAAGACTAAGAAAAATAAAAAACCACTTCTTGTAGCGTGTGATATCTACCGTCCGGCGGCGATTAACCAGTTGCATGTTGTAGGAGACCAAATAGGTGTTGAGGTTTACTCAGAACCAGAAAATAAAAATCCTGTTGAAATTGCTCAAAACGCAATCAAACATGCAAAAGCAAACGGTTTCAATGTTGTTATTGTCGATACGGCTGGTCGTTTGGCAGTAGACAAAGAAATGATGGATGAAATTGCTCGTGTTCATAAAGCAATCCAACCTCAGGAAACTTTGTTTGTTGTGGATGCCATGACAGGACAAGATGCTGTAAACACAGCAAAAGCCTTCAACGATATTTTAAACTTCGACGGAGTTATCTTAACAAAATTAGATGGAGATACTCGTGGTGGAGCTGCAATTTCGATTAAATCGGTTGTAAACAAACCAATCAAATTTGTCGGTACAGGCGAGAAGATGGAAGCAATTGATGTTTTCTATCCAGATCGTATGGCCGAGCGTATCCTTGGTATGGGGGACGTTGTGTCTCTTGTAGAAAGAGCGCAAGAGCAATTTGACGAAGAAGAAGCAAGAAAACTTCAAAAGAAAATCGCTAAAAACGAATTTGGTTTTGATGATTTCTTAACGCAAATTCAGCAAGTAAAGAAAATGGGTAATATGAAAGACTTGGTCGGAATGATACCAGGTGCTTCAAAAGCCATGAAAGATGTAGAAATCGAAGATGATGCTTTCAAACATATTGAAGCAATCATTCACTCGATGACGCCAATCGAAAGAAGTAAACCTGCCATTATCGACGTAAAAAGGAAAGCCAGAATCGCTAAAGGTTCGGGAACCAAAGTCGAGCAAGTAAATCAGTTAATGAAGCAATTCGACCAAATGAGCAAAATGATGAAGATGATGCAAGGTCCGGGCGGAAAAAATCTGATGAAAATGATGGGAGGCATGAAAGGAATGCCAGGCGGAATGCCGAGATAATAAAATTAAAAGTTTCAAGTTTCAGGTCTCAGGTTTTGAGACTGAAATTTGAAACTTTTTTCAATAAAATATATATGCGTTTCGCGTTTAACGTGAAACCTGAAACTTTAAACTTGAAACAAGAACAATGCAACTACTAGACGGTAAAAAAACAGCAGAAGACATTAAAAACGAAATCGCAGCCGAAGTTCAATCCATAAAAGCAGCAGGAGGAAAAGTACCTCATTTAGCAGCGGTTATTGTGGGAAGCAATGGAGCAAGTTTAACTTACGTAGGAAGTAAAGTAAAATCTTGCCAGCAAATTGGTTTCGATTCAACTCTGGTAGCTTTGCCTGAAGATATTACAGAAGAAGCTTTATTAGCTAAAATTAAGGAATTAAACGAAGATGATAATCTTGATGGATATATCGTTCAGTTACCTTTGCCAAAACATATCGACGAGCAAAAAATTCTTTTAGCAATCGATCCTGATAAAGATGTTGATGGTTTTCACCCAACAAACTTTGGAAGAATGGCATTGGAAATGGAGAGTTTCATTCCTGCAACGCCATTCGGAATTATGGAATTGTTAGAGCGTTACAAAGTAGAAACTGCTGGAAAACATACCGTAGTTATTGGAAGAAGCCATATCGTAGGACGTCCAATGAGTATCTTAATGAGCCGTAAAGGAAATCCTGGAGACTCAACAGTTACGTTAACACACAGCCGTACTAAAAACTTAGCCGAATTCACTAAAAATGCTGATATCATTATTACGGCTTTAGGAGTTCCTGAGTTTTTAAAAGGAGATATGGTTAAAGACGGAGTTGTTATTATCGACGTTGGAATTACTCGTGTAGAAGATGCATCAAACGCAAAAGGCTACGTTATAAAAGGAGATGTTGCTTTCGACGAAGTAAGCAAAAAAGCCTCTTTTATCACGCCAGTTCCGGGTGGAGTAGGACCAATGACCATTGCGATGTTACTTAAAAATACATTGCTGGCTCGTAAAATGAGAAGCGCCAGAAAATAAGATTTCATAAAAATACCAATAAACAAAGCCTATTCGAAAGAGTAGGCTTTGTTGTTTTAATATATAATTAATACTTTAAAGTTTTTTGTCTTAAAAATAAAAGATACTTTTGCCACACTTAAAAAAAACTTCTCCAAATGGACGATTATTATTCGTTAGTATTTAATTAAAGCGGCTTTTGAAAATTTCAAAATGCTGCGATAACACCTGTATTTTTGAAATGAAAGCCTTTTACACAAACAATAACGGATTAATCGAAATCCCAAAATGGACGCCTAACTGTTGGATTAATATTGAAGATCCATCAGAAACCGAAAAAAAATACCTACTAGAAGAACTTCAAATTCCCGAAGCATTTTACAATGATATCGAAGATATCGACGAAAGACCACGTATCGAAATCGAAGACGGCTGGACGCTGATCATCATGCGTGTTCCCATAAAAAGTAATGATATTAAACTTCCTTTTCAGACCATTCCGCTCGGCGTGATTTTTAAAGGCGATATTTGTGTAACAATCACTTTTTACAAAACAGAAATCATCCATGATTTTATGCTGTATTCCAAACGGAAAAACATTCAGGTTAAGGATAATCTCGACTGGGTTTTGAGATTACTGCTTTCTTCAAGTGTCTGGTACTTAAAGTATCTGAAACAAGTCAATCAGAAAATAAAACTGGCCGAAGATAATTTGGAGAAATCCATTAAAAACGAAGAACTACAGGCCCTACTTCAAATCGAGAAATGTTTAGTATTCTTTATTACTTCGCTAAAAGCAAACGATGTTTTGTTTCAACGCATTAAAAATCTAAAAGCATACAAAGCAGATTATGATTTAGATTTGCTCGAAGATGTCGAAATCGAATTAAGTCAGGCACAGGATACAGCCAATATTTACAGCAATATCCTGACCGGAATGATGGACGCTTATGCCTCCGTAATTTCGAATAATATGAATAACATCATGAAGCAAATGACTTCAATTTCTATTATTTTAATGATTCCGACATTAATCGCCAGTTTATACGGAATGAATGTCCCAAATGGTCTTGAAGAAAGCAAATACGGCATTTGGATTCTTCTTTTAGTTTCTGTCGTGCTATCCGCTTTTGGAGTGTTTCTTTTCAAAAGAAGAAGATGGTTTTGATTAAAAATTGAAATAATAAAGTATAAGGCCTGTTCATTTGAATAGGCTTTTTTGTTTTATAATCTGGGCGTGACCGTATTTACAAAAGGCGCTACTTAACATACCGCTTATGTGCGCCTTTCGCAAATACGGTCGGGCTATCCATGCTACTTCGGTAGCTTACTCCTATCCCTCACGCGACTCTCCGTTAATAAGAAGTTCTAATTTTCTTTTCGGCTTTTTTAATTGAGAATGGAAATATATGTAGTCCCTTCAGGACAAAAAGAGTAGCTATAATTGTTTACTACCAATATCTAACTCCTAACGGAGTATCTCGTAGAGATTAAATGTTGGTAGAAAAAACATTCAAGAAACCGCAAATTATCCCTAGGGATTACAGATTTTAGATAAAGAAAACCTATTCAAAGGAAAAAAAAAAAGCACCATAAAAAAATCACCTTTTCTACTTGTCAATTCAAAATAAAATATAACTTTGCAATACAAAGTACTTTATTTATGAATCAGAAGCACCAAGAAGATTTAGCACATATTCGTTCCATGATGGAACGCTCTTCAAGATTTATATCCCTAAGCGGACTTTCAGGAGTTTTTGCCGGACTTTCTGCTTTAATTGGCGGATTGTATGTTTATCAATTGTTTAAGATAAACGGAGTTGATTATTTTGGTCAGGGAGGATATGATGAGGGAGGATATGATGAAGTAGTACGTACAATTCCATTTAAATTGGTTTCAGAACTAGTTGTGACCGGAATTGTTATTTTGGTTTGTGCATTTGTGTTTGGATTGGCATTTACAATCAGAAAAAGTAAAAAGTATAATTTACCTATTTGGACATCGGCTACAAAAAAAATGCTTTTTAATCTGGCAATTCCATTAACAGTCGGCGGTATATTTTGTTTGTCACTTTTATACCATCAAAACTATGGTTTGATAGCACCTGCAACTTTACTTTTTTACGGATTGGCACTTATTAATGCTGAGAAATATACTTTCTCGGATATTAAATATTTAGGATATTGTCAATTGATTTTAGGAAGTATTTCTCTTTTTTTTATTGGATATGGTTTAGTTTTTTGGATCATTGGATTTGGTATTTTGCATATCTTGTACGGATTAATAATGTTCAAAAAGTATAAATAATCCACGCAATGGGAATTATTGATAAATTAAATAAAGATTTTGAAAGCCGTGTCAGATTGGGAATTATGTCCGTTCTGATGGTGAATGAGTGGGTAGATTTTACCGAAATGAAAACCTTGTTAAATATTACAGATGGTAATTTAGCCAGTCATGCTTCAGCACTTGAGAAATCAGAATATATTGCAGTAAAAAAGGAGTTTGTTGGCAAAAAGCCAAAAACTTCGTACCAAGTTACACCTAGAGGACGTGCGGCTTTTAAAGAGCACTTATCATACCTTGAAAAATTAATGAAATCGTAATAACTATATTTTTTTATCTAAATACTTTGAAACACAAAGTACTTTTAAATCTTAAAACAATGAAAAAACACCAAATTATTCTAGCTTGCAGTTTGATTTTTACACTGCTTTTTTACAACGAGTCAATGGGAGTGAACCTCGCTATTTTTGGACTATTATTAACCGGATTTATCTGTTACTTCTTTCAGGATCGGTTCATAGATAGATCTCATTTGATTTTAGTTGTGACTTCGGTTCTGTCCTGTTTGGCTTTTGCCTGGTATGGAGATTTTGCTTCTTTTCTGGCATTGGCAATGTCAATTCTGTTTTTACAGTTTAAAACGCAGGATCCTAAACTGAAAATAGTTCAGATATTTCCACTTGTATTTTTAAACGGAATTACTTCATTGGGGCGCGTTTTAATGTTTAAACAATGGCTTCCGGAAAAGAAAATCCATAATAACTTTGCTAAGAAATTAGTTGCTTTCTTTGTTATCCCGGCTATTTTTTTAATCTTGTTTTTTATAGTGTATTCATTCGGAAGTGATCATTTCTCTTCTTTATTTACAGATTACACTTTAGATATCAATCTTGGAAACCTTATAATAATTGGTATTCTCGGGTTCTATATTTCATTTAGTTTCTGGAATTACTGGATTCCTGAAGTTTGTTATGAAAAAAATGAGCTGCTGGATAATGATTTTAAGAACATAATCGAAGTAAAGAATCAAAATACCTTTTCATTTCTTGATCTGGACTTCGAGAGAAAGAGTGGTGTAATTACTTTGATACTATTAAATTTCATGCTTGTGGTATTTATTGTAACCTACAATTACGAGCAATTTTTTGAAGTAGTAGAAAAATCTAATTTAAGTGCCGATACGCATCAAAGAGTAAATTCAGTAATCTTTTCAATTCTAATGGCGGTTGGGGTGATTGCCTTTTATTTCAAAGGCGGATTCAATTTTGATAAAAAAGCAGTTCACCTTAAAACACTGGCTAAAATTTGGATTGTCTTAAATGGTCTTTTGATCGTAAGTGCTTTTCTAAAAAATTCAGAATATGTTTCCTATTTCGGATTAACATATAAACGATTAGGAGTTTATGCTTTTCTTACTTTAGCTATTATTGGTTTGGTGTATGTGTTTTTTAAAATAAAAAAACAAAAAACAAATGCCTATCTCATCAACCAAA
This sequence comes from Flavobacterium frigidimaris, assembly GCF_002217275.1. NCBI lineage: Bacteria > Pseudomonadati > Bacteroidota > Flavobacteriia > Flavobacteriales > Flavobacteriaceae > Flavobacterium > Flavobacterium frigidimaris. Next base: position 80,777 of record NZ_MUGV01000011.1, on the reverse strand, counting down.
TGGTATGGTATTTCTATGCGACAGTTCTTTTATGCAGTTATGTAAACTGGGGAAATTTAATTACGAATTACAATATTTCAGTAAATAAAACCGTAGAACCTGCATTTTTAAGCGATTTGAATTTTAATGATGAAGCCCGAAGAGCCTATTTTTTAAAGAACAATTTAGACGGACAAAAAACCGAAATCAGAAGAGAAGAAACCATTGAAGAATATCAAAACACTACGTTTTTATCGAAAGCGTTGTATTATGAGTTTTTAAATAGTAAAAGATAATAAAGATAAAAGATCCCATTAACTGTAGTTAGTGGGATTTTATTTTAGTTTAACGATTAAAATTCTTCAATAGAAGAAAATTTCTTACATTGTAATGTTTTAGAATATTTAATTTTAAACATAACTTATTATTGTGATTTCATGGTTTATAATTATGTCTTTCATTTTATATTAAAGCAACATCTTAAAGTACTGTAATACATAATGGAAGATTTGGAACATCAGATTAAGAATGAAAAAATTCGTCAAGAATGGATTGAATATAGGAATTCCGTACTTGATAATAAAAGCAAGAGCCAAGACGATTTTGAAAAATATATAAATATTTTAGCATCAGGAGGCCTTGTGCTTTCATTAACTTTCTTTGAAAAAATTGTCCCTTTAACACAAGCAATTTTTAAACCATTTGTTATAATCGGAATGTTTTTAATGGTTATAACTTTATTGTCAAATTTATATTCTCATTATAAATCTATTATTGATTCTGATTCAACAATAAAAGAGATTGATGAAGAAAAATATAATGATATTTTTAGAAACATAGATAAAAGAAATAGAAAAATTAACAGATTGAATCAGGTTTCAATTTGGGCGTTAATTTTTGGAATAATGTGTTTAATAATCTTTGTAGCAATAAATATATATCATATGAATAACGACAATCAAAAAGTACAAGAAAGGCCTAATCATCCCAGCCCGTCTATAGAAAGACAAGAGAAAGGAAGAACTACACCACCTCCTCCAAGAAATAATCCATCGCCAAATCCGAAAAAATAATATATGAACAAAGATGAATTAAATAAAAAAAGTAGAATTTTATCTGATATAGTAAAGAAATTAGATATTTCAGAAACAAGTCGAAATTTTGAGCAAAGGATAGTTGCAGGTCGCGCAACTCCAACGCCTTCGTTTTCAATAAAACCGAAGGAGGTAATTGTCAAACCTACAAAAGATGACGAAAAATAAGATTAAAGTGATTTATATTAGATATATTTTTTTAAATATAAACATAAAAAATCCCATATGCATTCATCTGCAGATGGGATTTTTGTATAATAATTAAATTCTAATAATCTCCTTTTTTCTTGAATCGGGGATCGTGTTTTGAAATAAATTCTGTTCTTCTGGTTGGAGCAGTTTTAGGACTTTCTACTTTTGGTAAACTCGCTTCCTCCGTTTTACTCGATGGCTCAATCAAATGATTCAATTCTTTGATTTCATCATCAGTCAAATCACGGTATCGACCTACAGGAACATCTAAAGAAATATTGATAATTCGGATACGTTTCAAAGCCGTTACATCATAACCCAGATATTCGGTCATTCTACGAATCTGACGGTTTAAACCTTGCGTTAGAATAATTTTAAAAGTGTATTTACTGATTTGTTCTACTTTACATTTTCTGGTTACAGTATCCAAAATCGGAACACCATCTCCCATTCTTTGTATAAAACGATCCGTAATTGGTTTGTTTACGGTAACTGTATATTCTTTTTCGTGATTATTTCTGGCACGTAAAATCTTGTTTACGATATCACCATCATTCGTCATAAAAATTAATCCTTCACTGGCTTTGTCCAATCTTCCAATCGGAAAAATACGTTTTGGGTAATTAATATAATCGACAATGTTATTTCGAACTTCTAAGTTGGTTGTACACTCAATGCCAACCGGTTTGTTGAAAGCCAGATAGACCAATTTTTCGTGTTTCTCTACGATCAATTTTCCGTCGATGCGTATTTCATCATCCGGCGAAACTTTAGTCCCCATTTCAGGTACAACTCCATTTATTGTTACGCGTCCTTCTTCAATTAACTTATCCGCCTCGCGACGAGAACAATAACCTGTTTCTCCAATAAATTTATTCAGACGTTTTAAATTCTCTTCCATACTGCAAAAGTAGGCAAAATTTAAATTTTAGACTTTAGATTTTAGATTTTAGATTGTGGGAGTTCTTAGAATTTTAGATTTTTATACAATATAGCTAAAGCTCCATCGGAGCACTACGTTTATAGCTAATTCACAAATTCAGTAATAAAAGCTCCAGCGGAGCGATACTTATATTATGCCAATATTAACATTTCGCCCCACTGGGGCTTGATAATTCGCTTTAATCATTTTCTATAAACATATTGTCCCGCGGGGACTTCCTTTTATTTCTATCCTATTTTGATCAAGATAAAAACCTTAGAATCTTAGTATCTCAGAACCTTAGAACCTTCTATCTATGAAAACCAGAACTATCGCTAGGCGTCTCCTTCCGATCAAACATCCCATAATCTCTCACAACATGAGCAATTCTCAACTGATAATCTTTAAAAACTTCATTTCGTCCCTTTGCCTGAGCATGACGATGCATTTCTAAATTTCGCCACTGCTGAATGCTTTGCTCATCTTTCCAAAAAGATAATGACAAAACTTTTTCAGGATTACTAAAACTCTGAAAACGCTCTATAGAAATAAATCCTTCAATGTGATCCAATTCTGGACGCAGACTTGCCGCGATATTTAAATATTCTTCTTTTTTTCCTTCGTTTGGAATAACTTCAAAAATTACAGCTATCATGATTTTTTATTTTAATTATTGAACTGAAAGCCAGATTTTTTTTGGCAATCTGGCATTTATTAGTGGTTCGTATTGAATTTGATTTTCTAACAACGAAATCGATTTGTAATTCTGAAACAAATACCAAAGTGCTTCAGTTGCCAAATGAATGGAAAAATATTTAGCCAGACACATATGACCGCCAATTCCGAAAGTTAGATTTTCGGTATTATTTATTCTTTCAATATCAAAATTCAGAGCGTTCTCAAACTTTTGAGGATCTCGGTTGGCAGAAGCCAAAATAATTAATATCGAATCACCTTTTTTAATTTGGCTTTCGCCGATGCAAAAATCTTCTTTAGCAATTCGTCTTGTATTATGAATTGGCGGATCAAAACGCAAAGTCTCAATAACCGATTTTTCTATTTCGATTCTATTCGAAAATGTTTTATGTTGAATAATTTGCAATAACGAATTACTCAGAATCCCACGGCCAGCATCAAAACTCTGAAGACATAAACCTATAAAATTACTGACTGCAATTGTGTTAATTTCTTCTTTTGAAAGATTATATTCATTCGAAAGTTTCATTAGTAAAGAATCATAGAAAGGTAGTGTAGAAAGATGTTTTTCAGCTATCAAATAAAGTTTTTCAGAAGTATTATTTATAAGCTCTATCTGTTCTTGTGTTTTCTGCGGAAGCATGATTTTGGTAAAAGACTCTATTTTCTCTGAAATAAATTCACAATCATTTTCTTCAAAACCCAAACTTTTTAAAAGGACAAGAATGGGGAGTTTTTTACAAACGGAGTCAACCCAGTCAATTTTATTTCCAATAAAACCATTTTTAAGTAAAGATGAAATGATTTCGCTCATATCAATTGTTTTCATATTTGAAAACAAATGCATTGCAATTTCTTTTGCAATGTCATGCTGCAGACCATTTGATAATCGGGTCAAATTACCAAGAATTTTTAAGCTATATTCGTTTAACTGCTGTTCGTTATTTGGATTTACAACCGGAATTTCGGTTTTTTCATTTTTCAGAATTGCAACGCAATATTCATAAGAATAAATCGCCCAGATTTTGTTGGTTTCGTCCCAATAAAAAGGGCTTTTATCCAACATGGCTTTATAAATGGAATAGGGATCCTGAACGTCGGACTGAAGGAATAAACTAGAGGTCATTGTGTTTGTTTTTAGCAAAGTTATTTAACTTTACAAGTGAATAGTTCAGTCTGTATTTAACTATGAAATAAAATGGAAGATCAGTTTATAAAAACGGCAACCTTAATTGGCGATGCAACCCGTGCGTCAATTTTATGGAATTTACTTGACGGAAGAGCGTTTACAGCAACCGAATTAGCCATTGCTGTTGAGACATCGGCGCAAAACATCAGCATGCATTTAGGGAAGCTTTTAGAGGCAGATTTAATTTGTGTTGAAAAACAAGGCCGTCATAAATATTACAGATTTTCGAATAAAGAAGTTGCCTACGCCGTTGAAGCAATGGCGAATCTTATTCCCAAACCTAAAGATCCTGTAAAAAAGAAGTCCGAAGAATATCCTCCAATAAAATATTGCAGAACTTGTTACGATCATCTGGCTGGAAAAATGGGTGTCGCCCTGGCAGATAGTTTATTAGAACAAAAGATAATTATTGAAAAAAATGGTGCTTTCGAAATTAGTATTGACGGAGAAAAATGGTTTTCAGATTTCGGAATTAATCTAGAAGAAGCCCAAAAACAAAAAAGAATCTTCTTAAAGCCATGCCTGGATTGGAGCGAAAGACGAAATCATATCGCTGGCTCGATTGGGGCTTTATTATTAGACAAAATGATAAATGAAGACTGGCTCCGAAGAACCAAAGATTCAAGAGCCATAGCCATTACAGGAAAAGGGGAAAAGGAGTTGTTGAAGAATTTTAAGATTGTTGTTTAAAAAATGTTAGTGCCTTAGCGACTTAGTAGCCCAGAACCTTTAGAGCTTTCAGAAAATAAAAACTCAAGAACCTTCTCATACAATTCATCGTCATGCATGCCGTGGCCCAAACCTTCGGTTTCAATAAATTGACTGTTCTTCCAGTGACTTGCAATTTTCTTTCCTTCTTCAAAAGCAACAATTTTATCTGAGGTGTCATGCGCAATTAAACCAGCAACATTAAATTCAGATGCAAATCGTTGTCCGGAGAAATCTTCGAGTTTAAAGTTAAAACGTTTCATGAATTTGCTTTCTAAAAGTGAAAGCATTTTAGTGTTCAAACTTAACATAGAAATATAATTGTCAATCAATGTTTTTAATTCTGAAGGCGCTCCCAAAATCACCATTTTATTAATGCTGGTATTCGGAAATAAATATTGATGATAAACACAAGCTGCGCCACCAATAGAGTGTCCAATAATAATTTCCGGCTGATATTTCTCAACCGCCTTATTTATAAATTCAGCGTAAAGCGGAACATTAAATTCTTTTCCACTGCTTTGCCCGTGCGCAGGTGCATCGATAGCAATTATGGTACTTCCTGATTTTTGAAGATGTGGCAAAGTTTTTTTCCAGCGCGAAGCATTGCTTTCCCAACCGTGAACGAGCAGGATTTTAGTTTCGTTTCCTTTCCAGATATAGGTTTGAAAATGATGTTCATTATGATGAAACGTTTCCGTTTCTGTATTTTTTAGAATTTTTGGTAAAGTCTCTTTTTGTAATCTTCCAATTCTTGGTTGGCTAAAAAGAGCGTATGAAAGTTCAACGGCTTTTTGAGGGCGAACATAACTCAGGAAGTTGATATATTGTCCGACTGATTTTAATGTAATGAAACGAATTCCTTTTTTAATTCCCACAACTTAATTTTTTTTAAAGGTAAAAAAATGAATGCTAAACTCGCTATAAAAAGTTTTGCCACAGATTAAAAGATTAAAAAGGATTTTATCTCAAGGCTTGAGTGACTTTCCATCTGTGTTAATCTTTTAATCTGTGGCAAAAATAATAAGCAAAAAAAAAGTCCCGATTAGATCGGGACTCTATTATTTAGAATTTAGAGAACAATTGTTCCATTTTTTCTTTTTCTTCTTCAGCTAATGCGCTGTCAACTAAAATTCTTCCAGAGTGCTCATCAGTGATGATTTTCTTTCTTGAAGCAATTTCTACCTGCGTTTGAGGTGGAATTGTAAAGAATGATCCTGCAGAAGCTCCTCTTTCGATAGATACTACCGCTAAACCATTACGAACACTACTTCTGATTCTGTTGTAAGCAGCTAATAATCTGTCTTCAATTTGACCTGAAAACTCAGCAGATTTCTCAGATAAGAAGATTTCTTCTTTTTGAGTTTCAGCCATAATAGCATCAAGTTCAGATTTTTTATGTTTTAAATGAGAACTTTTTGCGTCAAGTTTTTCTTTTAAGTTAGAAATAACTTCCTTTTTATGTTCGATAGAAGCTTTCATTTCTTTGATTTGCTTTTCAGCCAATTGAATTTCTAATTCCTGAAATTCAACCTCTTTAGTCAAAGAATTAAATTCTCTGTTATTACGAACTGATTCTTGTTGTTTTGTGTATTTTTTGATAACCTCTTTGTGCTCATCAATAGCATTTTTCTTTGCTTTGATAAGATCTTCAATCACTTCAAGTTCACTTTTCAGTTTCTCTGAACGAGTGCTCAAACCTGCAACTTCATCTTCTAAATCTTCAACTTCTAAAGGAAGTTCTCCTCTTACGTTTCTGATTTCGTCAATTCTAGAGTCAATAAGCTGTAAATCGTATATTGCTCTTAACTTGTCCTCAACACTTAATTCTTTCGTATTCGCCATATTCTATAAGTACTTAACTGGATTTGTATTTTCTTCTGATAAAATGATGGCAAAATTAAGGATTTTTTTTCGAAGATAATCAACAATATAGTTTTTTGTATAGCGTTCGCTCTCAAAATGACCAATATCTGCTAAAAGTAACTTGTTTTCGGCTTCATAAAACTGATGGTATTTTAAATCAGCAGTTAAAAAAGCATCGGCACCAGCCTGAATTGCATTTTTGATAGCAAAACTTCCAGAACCTCCCAAAACCGCAACTTTCTTTATTTTTTTTCCTCTAAAGGCTGAATGACGAATTCCGTTGGCAATCATTTTATCTTTTACGAAAAGCAAAAAGTCTTTTTCGTTCATTGCATTTTCAAATTCTCCAATCATTCCTAAACCAATATTTTGATGCGAATTTTGAAGTTCATAAATTTCATAAGCCACTTCTTCATAAAGATGATTGTCAAAAAGAGCTTTTAATACGCTGGATTGTAAATGTTTTTCAAAAGTAACTTCAATTTTTATTTCTTCGGTTTCGGTTAATTTATGACGTTTTCCAACAACCGGATTACTTTTAGCATTGCCTTTGTAAGTTCCAGTTCCGTTTGAGTTAAAACTACAATTATCGTAATTCCCGATAGTTCCGGCACCAGCATCAAATAGTGCCTGACGTACTTTTTGTGCATTTTCAGGCACAGTATAAGTAACTAATTTTTGTATAAAATTTTGCTTCGGAATTAAGATTTTTGTGTTTTCCAATCCTAATATATCGCAGAATATTTTATTAACTCCAGCCGAATGATTATCAAGAGCAGTATGAACAGCATAAATGGCAATATCATTTTTGATCGCCTTTAAAATGGCACGTTCGACATAATTTTTACCGGTAATTTTTTTGATTCCGGAAAATAAAATAGGGTGAAAACAAACTACCAAATTGCAGTTTTTCTTAATGGCTTCGTCAATTACATTTTCCAGAGCGTCATGACAAACTAAAATTCCTGTGCTTTTTGTTTCGGAATCACCAACTAAAAGTCCAACATTGTCAAAATCTTCGGCGTAAGCCAAAGGAGCCATTTCTTCCAGAACTGCAATTATATCCTTAATTTTCATCTTCTTTTTGTTTCAGGTTTCAAGTTTCAGGTTTTATGTTTTACGATGCGCCTGAAACTTGAAACAAATTAACGAAAAAAATTATACTTTCGTAAAATGAATGTACTTCGAAAAATACTTTTTCCGTTTGCCATTTTATACGGATTCATTACTTCAATTAGAAATTTTCTTTTCGATAAAGGAATTCTTAAATCAACTTCATTTGATATACCGGTAATCGCCGTTGGAAATTTAAGTGTGGGCGGAACCGGGAAAACACCTCAAATAGAATATCTGATTCGATTATTGTCTGATAAATATAAAGTGGCCACTTTAAGTCGTGGCTATAAGCGTAAATCTGAAGGTTTTGTTCTGGCTGATGGAGCTTCAAATGCTGAAATTCTTGGTGATGAACCTTTTCAGTTTTATCAAAAATTTCCAAAAATTCAGGTGGCAGTTGATGCAAACCGTACAAACGGAATAACGCAATTACTTTCGCAAAAAGAAAAACCAGAAATTATTCTGTTAGATGATGCTTATCAACACCGAAAAGTAAAAGCCGGATTTTACATTCTGCTAACTTCTTATGGGGATTTATACGCAGATGATTTTATGTTGCCAACCGGAAATTTGCGCGAAAGCAGAAGCGGAGCAAACCGTGCCAATATTATTGTTGTAACAAAATGTCCAAAAGATTTATCGGATCAAAAGCAGGAAGAAATTAGATTGAAATTGAACTTAAATTGTTCGCAACAAATCTATTTTAGTTTTATAGATTATGATGATGCGATTTATAATAAAAAGGAGAAAATTGCTGTAAATGATATTAAGGCAGAAGTAAAAATACTTTTAGCCGGAATAGCAAAACCAAAACCGTTTTTTGATTATTTAAAAAATGTAAATGATGAATGTCTGACTTATCCGGATCATCACCATTTTTCAGATTCTGATTTAGATGAAATTCAAAATAGAGCAACCGGCAAAAAAATCATTACTACAGAGAAAGATTACGTTCGCTTAAAGGATTCTAAACTGCTCCCACAATTGTATTATCTTCCTATAAAAAGCACTTTTATCAATCAACATCAAAATTTTGAAGCGACGGTTTTGGACTATATTAAGAAAACCTTAGAACCTTAGTGTCTCAGAGTCTTAGCCTCTTAAAAAAACTAATCAAAAAACTTCGCAATTATACTGTAGAATTCATCCGGAACAAAAGGTTTTGTGATTACATCGTTCATTCCGTAAGACAAAAGCATATCTCTGTTTTCATCAAGCGAAATAGCTGTTAAAGCAATTATTGGCGTGGTTTTGTCAAATTCCCTGATAAGTTTTGTTGCAGTTGTTCCGTTAATGCCTGGTAAATGTACATCCATCAAAACCATGTCAAAACGTTTCACTTTTAAAAGCTCTACGGCTTCTTCGCCATTATCGAGAATTTCACAGCAAATAGCCTTGTTTTCGAGCATTTTTCGCGTAATCATTTGATTGATTTTGTTGTCCTCGATCAGTAAAATTGATTTGTGTTTTAATTGCTTGTCGCTGTATGGTTTTGCTTCTTCAACCACTACTAATGGTTCGTTGTTAATGCTGAAATTTAATTTAAAAGTAAAGGTTGATCCTTTTCCAACTTCACTTTTTAGTTTTATTTCACCTCCTAAAAGTTCTATTAATTTTTTTACGATAGTAAGCCCTAAACCAGTTCCTCCATATTTTCGATTCACTTCGATAGAACCTTGCGAAAAACTTTCAAATACAGTTTGCAATTTGTCTTCAGGAATACCAATTCCGGTATCAACAATTTCAAAATAAACTGTAGCATTTTCTTCTTCTATAGCATATAATTTTGCAATAACATTGACATGTCCATTTTGAGTGAACTTGAGCGCATTATTAATTAAGTTTAATATGATTTGAGATAATTTTGTTGGATCTCCATTTAAATTATCTGGAATTGCCTCGTCAATTTCGAGATTAAAGTAGTTTTTGTTGGCGGTTGCCAATTCTTTTAAGGAGCTTTGAATATTGAATAAAAGTTCTTTTAAATTAAAACTTATGTTTTCAATTTCCACTTTAGTAGACTCGATCTTATTTATTTCAAGAATTTCGTTTATAAAAGTAGTAAGATAATTCCCTGAAAATTTTAAGGATTCTAAATACTTAAGCTGGGTTTTTTTCGGATTGTCTTCGAGTAGTAAATGTGTTATTCCGTTAATAGCATTCAATGGTGTCCGCAGCTCGTGACTTACCGTTGATAAAAATTCAGATCTTGCTTTTGATGCTTTTTCAGCTTTGTTTTTAGCAAGAATAAGCTCTTTGTTTTTTTCTCTCAAAAGTAAATTATTCTGATTTCGAATAATATTGTTTTTATATAAAGCCAGACTTAGAAGTGACAAAATTGAAATCAAAGCAATAGCCAGAATACTAACTAATTTTGAATATCGATAGGTTTTTAATTGTATTTTTTCTTCGCTTTCACGTTTAAGCGTGTTGTTTATAGACTGTGTTTTTTTGAATTTTTCATACTCATTAAGGTCTAGTTTGGCATTTTTTAACTTAAGAATATAATTTTCAATCTGGTAATGTTCATCAAGATAAGAGTAAGCAAGGTCAAAATTTTTCTGTTTTTTGTAGTATTGGCTTATAGCTAAAATGATCTTTGATTTTTGATCCAGATTATTGTTCTTAACGCTATAATCTAAGGCATTATCAAAATACACAAGAGCAGAATCATTTCGCTTAAGTTGTGTTTCAATTAATCCGAGTTGATAATACGAATCTGTTTTGGTTTTAATAATTTTTGGGCTATCCGGTTTTTTTATTATTTTTTGAAAAGTTTTAGCAGCAAGAGGCAGATTTTTTCCAGCCTTTAATGCCATTGCTTTCTGATAATTTAAAACTTCTGCATGGTCAACAAGTTTTAATTGTTTTAGCAGGTTGTCAGCCTTTTGGTAGTAAACATTAGCAATTTCATAATTGCCTTTGGCACTATTTGATGCGCCAATATAATGCAAGGCAAGAATCTTGGTGCAGGTTGGTTTTACTTTGTCAAATAAGGAAACACTTTTATGAAAGTTTTTTAGCGCTTCATCATATTTTTGCTGATTGTAGAAAATTTTGCCCAGCTTGAAAGTTTGATTGGCTAAATTTTCGTTTTTGCCATTTGTTTGACAAAAATCGATTGATTTTTTGGTGTAAAAAACAGCCTGATTGAATTTTTGCTTGTCAAGATTTGAGTTGGCTAACTTATTATAATAGGAAATGCTATCTGTATTCTTCTTTTGAGTTTGAGAATACAAAAATGAATTAAAAAAACAAACAAGAATAAGAAGGTGGTATTTCATGTATGGCAATGCTTTTACAATGAATTCTATGTTTTTCTTATCAGTAAAATCAAATCTATTAATCTTGATGAATAACCAATTTCATTATCGTACCAACCCACAACTTTGACCATTTTATCAATAACGGAGGTAAGTTGTGCATCGAACAAACACGAATGTGTATTGCCAATTACATCGACAGAAACAATAGGATCTTCTGTATAATCTAATATTCCTTTTAAATTTGTTTTTGAGGCTTCTTCAAATGCTTTATTAATTTCTTCAATCGTGACAGCGCGCTTTACATTAAATGTAATGTCTGTCAATGAACCGTCTGGAACAGGTACACGAATACCACAACCTCCGATTTTTTGATGCAATTTAGGAAAAATTTTTGTTAATGCCTTAGCTGCACCTGTAGTTGTTGGAACAATTGACTGACTTGCACCTCTTGCTCTGCGTAAATCCTTATGTGGTTGGTCATGAAGGCTTTGGTCCGTTGTGTATGAATGTATCGTTGTAATGTATGCTTGCTCGATTCCGCACAATTCTTCAATGATTTTAATCATCGGAGCAGCATTGTTTGTGGTACAACTTGCATTCGAAACAATTAGTTCATTTCCATCTAAAATACTATCATTTACCCCTAAAACAACTGTTTTTATTGTATCAACTTCTGAGGGGGCTGAAAGAATTACTCTTTTTGCTCCAGCTTCAATATGTGCATTTAACTCTTCATGCGTTTTGTATTTTCCTGTCGATTCTATTACAAAATCAATAGAATGGCTTTTCCAGTCTAAATTTGAAATGCTTTTTTCATGAAAAAAGGCCACATGTTTTTCGTCTACAATAATACCTTCTTCGTCGTAGCTTACTTTAAAAGGTAAAACTCCATGAATACTGTCGTATTTTATCAAATGCGACATGGTTTTATTATCAGCAATATCATTAATTGCAACTACTTCAATTTCTGGGTGGTTGATAAGAAGGCGAAATAAATTTCTTCCGATTCTTCCAAAACCATTAATAGCAATTCTTGTTTTCAAGCTAGTTGTTTATTCGGTAAATCGTTTATTTGTTTAATTGATTGAACAATTAAACAAATAAACGGTTAAACGTTTTTATAAAATATGTTTTTGTGCTTTATAAGAAGAACGAACCAAAGGCCCGCTTTCGACATGGCGGAAACCTAATTCCAGACCAAATTTTTCATATTTAGCAAATTGATCCGGTGTTATAAATTCTTTTACAGGTAAGTGTTTTTTACTTGGTTGCAGGTATTGACCAATGGTTACAACATCAACATTTGCATTACGCAAATCGGTCATGGTTTGAAAAACTTCTTCTTCAGTTTCACCAAGTCCCAGCATAATACCAGATTTAGTTCTGTTGATTCCTTTTTCTTTTAAATAACGTAAAACTTCCAGACTACGATCGTATTTTGCCTGAATACGCACTTCGCGTGTTAAACGACGAACTGTTTCAACATTATGCGATACTACTTCAGGATTTGCTTCTACAATTCGGTCAAGATTTCTTTCGATTCCCTGAAAATCCGGAATTAAAGTTTCAAGCGTAGTGTTTGGGTTCATTCTGCGAATTGCTTTCACAGTTTCAATCCAGATAATTGATCCGCCATCTTTTAAATCATCTCTGTCCACACTTGTAATTACAGCATGTTTGATGTTCATTATTTTTATTGAACGCGCTACTTTTTCGGGTTCGTCCCAGTCCACCGTTTCTGGTCTTCCGGTTTTTACACCACAGAATCCGCAAGAACGGGTACAAACATTTCCTAAGATCATAAAAGTGGCAGTTCCTTCTCCCCAACATTCTCCCATATTTGGGCAACTTCCGGAGGTGCAAATAGTGTTTAGGCTATATTTATCAACTAAACCACGAAGTTCAGTATATTTTTGTCCAATTGGAAGTTTAACCTTTAACCATTTAGGTTTTCCCGTTGGTATATTTTCAATGACTGTTTCCATATATCAAAATTCAAAGTACAAAGATAAGCATTGTAGTTTATTTGAGGATTTGTTTATAATTTAATTTGAAATTGTATTGTTACAATTTTGTGAAACTGTTTTGATGAATATTTTATTAAATTGTTAAATCATTGTTTTTAAAAAGTAAGATATGTTCAAAAGCTGTTGTTTTGTTTGTTTATTTTGTCAGAAAGGCTAAGTTATTGTATTCTTCCTACTTTAGCTCATTTAAAATTTATATCTTTATTTGTTAGAAAATGGACATTAAAGAAGTGTAAAAAGGAATATTGTTGTACTACATTTGTTGTTAAATTGAAATAATAAGAAATATGAAAAAGAAATTTATTGTATTAGGAGTTTTATTTGCCTTTTTTGGTTTTAATAAGATCAATGCGCAAATTAATTTTGGAGATAAAGCAATTGGTGCTGTTCAAAAAGGAGTTAGCGGTTTTACATTTAGCAATGCCGATGCTGCTGCATTATCTAAAGCGGCGGTAGATAAACTGGATACTGAAAATGAAATTGCCGGCCCGACAGACGGTTACACTATAAGATTGAATAAAGTTTTTGGAAAATACACTGCTGGAGAAGGTTATACATTAAATTATAAAGTATATAAATTAAAAGAAGTAAATGCTTTTGCAACCGCAGATGGTAGTGTTCGTGTGTATTCCGGATTAATGGATATCATGGATGATAATGAACTACTTGCAGTAATTGGCCATGAAATTGGTCACGTGGCAAATCATGATTCGCAAGATGCTATTAAGGCGGCTTATAAAAAAGAAGCTTTAATGGATGCAGCTGCTTCACAGTCAGCAACTGTTGCCAGCGTTACAGATAGCCAGTTAGGAAAAATAGGAAGCGCTATTATTGATAGTAAATTTAGCCGTAAACAAGAAGCGGAAGCCGATTTGTTTGCGTATAATTTTATGAAGAAGAATGGTTATAATGTAAATGCCGAGGAATCTGCGTTTAGAATTTTAGCGAAAATGAGCGAAGGTGCAGAAGCTTCTTTTATCGATCAGATGATGAGTTCGCATCCTGATTCAAAACAAAGAGCTGAAGATGCAAAAAAGAGAGCAGAAAAAGATGGTTTGTATAAACCATATGTACAGGGGAAAATTGTAAATACTGTTCCGGTTCCGGTTAAAAAAGCTACTACCACTAAGAAAACAACAACTAAAAAGAAATAGTCATTTCTTTTTAAAAAATAAAACCCGACAGATTTTCAAGATGTCGGGTTTTTGTTTTTTTATGATTAACCTAAAACGTGATGTGCTAATACTTTTTGCACTTCATATACGTTCACAGATTTAGTAAATTGTTTTACAATACTTGGTTGTAATTCGCTTGCAACCCAAATTTTTAATTCGGCATCTAAGTCAAAAGTTCCTGCTGTTTCTACACTAAAGCGGGTAATGCTTTTGTAAGCGATTGATTTATATTCTGTTTTGCTTCCTGTGATTCCTTGTACATCAACCAGAATTAATCTTTTATTAGTAAAGATAAAAGTGTCACGGATTAATTTAAAACCCATTTCAATTGATTCGTTATCAGTTAAAAGCTGTCCGTAGTTTTTTAGTAAATCTTCCTGACTTACAGAACCTGCATTACCAAGAAGTGCTGAAAATATTCCCATTTTTTAGTTTTTAATTTTAATAAAATGTTTCTCTTTTTATGAATGGTAAAAGTAATTAAAATAAAAAATAATCTTGTTTCTAAATGATAAGAGATTAAGAAAATTAAGCTTGTAACTCAATTTTCTTAATCTCTTAGTGCTTTAATAAAACATAAAAAAAGCANNTGCTTTTTTTATGTTTTATTCTACTTCCGTTTTTATTGTTATTGGAAGATTATAGGCTGTTCGTACTGTTTTTCCATTTAGTATTCCAGGAACCCATTTTGTTTTTATTGATTTCAAAACCCTGATAGCTTCTTTTCCTAAACCATAACCCGGATCATTTATTACCGTGATATCAGTAATAGAACCGTCTCTTTCAATTACAAAAGAAACATACACTCTAAGCGTTTTTTCAGCGTCCAATTCTGGTTTGTGAAAATTGTTTCCAACATAAGTATAGAATTTAGCCATTCCTCCAGGGAATTCTGGCATTTTGTCTAATACAGCAGAATTTACAGGGTCGTTAGTTGTCGGGGCAATTTCTGTACCGCTACCGTTCCCACCAGTTGTTGGTAGAGTATTTGTTACCGTGCCAGTTCCTGTTGTAGCATTATCTACAACCGGAGTGTTTTCGATATTAGTTGCAATATTGTCTACAGCCTGATCAGGAGTAACAATAACCGGATGTGACAATTGAGACAGATCTGTTGCCGGAGCCGCTGGCGCAGTTTGTTGCGGAGGCGCAATTGTTTCTGGTGTTTTTGGAACAACTGGATTGTTGTCAAATTGTGTAACAACTATAGGTTCCTCAAGAATAGGATCTGTTTCTACAGCGCCTTGTGTTTCTAATTTACTAATCAACATCGACGCAGTTCCCAGACTTGCCAATAATAGCAGTCCTATAAATAGCGCTGTTACTGTGGTTTTTGCATTCTCCTGGCGTAATTGATACGCGCCGTACTCTTTGTTCTTGTTTTCGAAAACAAGGTCGGTCCAATTGGTTTCGTAGATGTTTGATTTAGACATGATTAATGGATTTTAAGGTTAAGTAACATTAAATCATAAGCGACAAAGTTTTGGTTTTAGCAACAACGTAGGTATTGTTGTTTTAGTATGTGAATAATTGATTGTTTTAAGAAAAAATAAGATAATATTTTATTCTTTACCTAAAGATAATAAATTATCTATTACGTTCAATGATTTCTGCTAATAATTTTTTAGCGCGAAGAAGCTTTACTTTTACGTTGCTTAAAGGCTCGTCAATTTTAAGGGCAATTTCCTGATAAGTCATTTCCTGAAAATAACGTAACTGAATGACTTCCTGATAATGAGGTTTTAATTCTTTGATGCATAAAAGCAAACGAGATAAATTTTGCTCTTTAATTAAAGCATCTTCGGCAGATGGAGTAGGATCGGCAATGTTGTATGCCTGCTGATCTTCTGAGTCGGTAATTTCGATAAAAAGATTGGTTTTCTTTTTACGCAATAAATCAATATAGACATTTTTTGCGATCGCAATTAGCCAGGTATTGAATTGAAATTCGGAGTTGTAAGTAGCAATTTTATCGAAAGCTTTTGAGAAAGTTTCGATGGTAATATCTTCAGCAATGGTTTCGTTTTCAGTGCGTTTTAGCATAAATCCGTACACTTCATTCCAATAAAAATCTAATAAAAAAGTAAAGGCGATCTGGTCGCCTTTTTTTGCTTTTTCTATTTTAGAATTTATTTCCAATGTACAGGTTTTGAAAAGATATTAGTTATAAAGATATTAATTTGTGTGAATATAAGCACCATCTCTACAACCGGAAACCAAATTTTTAGATCATTTTCTTTTAATTTTCCAGCTGAAAATCCCATTACTGTCCACGCAACAGTATAGCGTGTTGCTAATATTGCCAGTACAGCAATCCATTGAAATTGGAAAGCCAATAAAAGTATAACCAATAAAAAGAATAATAATTGCGATGTATAAAAAACGCCTAACTGCATTTTATCAAAAAATTTATAAAACTCTGCAGTAGAAACATGTCTTCTTTTTTGCGTGAACCATTCTTTATAAGATTCTTTTGGTTTTGAATAAGTAAAACTTTCCGGATTATATGAAATGGTAGTATTGCTTTTGTTTGCGGCCTGATTAATAAACAAATCATCATCGCCTGAGCGAACCTGAATATGATCTATAAAACCATTAACGTTAAAAAATTCTTCTTTTTTGTAGGCTAAATTTCTTCCAACTCCCATATATGGAGCTCCAATTTTAGCCCATGAAAAATATTGTACAGCTGTTAAAACAGTCTCAAAACGAATAATTTTGTTTAATAAAGAACGTTCAATCTTTTCGTAGCCACCATACCCTAAAACAATGGTTTTGTTCATGGTAAATTGCGAAGTCATTCCAGTTATCCAATCTTTTGAATTTGGATAACAATCAGCATCTGTAAATAAAAGGTATTCTTTTTTAGAAGCTTTGATTCCTAAAGTTAAGGCGTATTTTTTATTACCCCAGAAAGCTTCATTATTTTGCACTTTTACCAGACGGATATTTGGATATAAGCTTTCAAATTCTTCAAAAACTTCTAAGGTTTCGTCACTTGATGCATCGTCAATTAATACAATTTCAAAATCAGGATAATCTTGTTCTGCTAATAACGGAATAAACTTTTTGACATTTTCCTCTTCATTTTTAGCGCAGACAATTACGGAAACCGGAAGTTTTTTTTGTGTAATTTCTTGTGGTTTACTGAAAGCAAACTTTCCAAAAATTCCTAAGTAGTAGAAAATTTGGATAAAAACAATAGCAATAAAGAAGTAAAATAAAGTTATAAGCATCTGATTTTAATGTCTTTTAATTTCTGAATCTTGCGCGTGCAAATGTACTTATGAATTCGTAATTTTCAATGGTTAAATCCAATTTACTTTCTGCATTTCAACATTTCTTTTGCAACAGCAATAGCCTGAGGGTTTTCGGTTTTTTCTAATTCCGATATTATGTTTTTATAATTGTGATCATCTCGATTTTGAGAGAGTTTTTTGGTTGCCTGGATCTCATCAATTTCTATTTCGAAACCAAATATGCCTCTTGCTTCTCGCATTGTTTTTGCTGACAAATTCTCAACGCGAACAGGATTCTCTGAAGTAGCTTCATATTTGTCAACTAATTTTTTTAATTGTTCTATAGAAGCCGCTTCATCAACAATTTTAATTCTTCCATAAACATGTACGGCTATATAATTCCATGTTGGTACATTTTCGTGATCGTACCAGGAAGAAGAAATATAACTATGCGGACCTGTAAACACAGCCAAAACCTGATCATTTTCTGAAAACCCTTCTGCTTGCGGATTCAGTTTGGAAATATGTCCCTGCAAAATTTCTTTATCATCAGCGTTTACTTCAAGTTCTATCGGGATATGAGTAGCACACAATTTTCCGTTAGTCTGATTGATGAGAATTCCAAAACTGTTTTCTTTCAAAAAAGTTCTGATCGATTCCGGATCTTCGTTTTTGTATATTTCTGGTGTATACATTTTATGATTTTATTTTAAAGATTTTCCAAAACAAATTGCTTCCGGTCGATCTGTATATTTTCCGTAATTCGGAATTACGTTATAATCTTGTTTTTTATAAAACTGACTAGCCTCTTGATTTTTTACCCGTGTTTCTAAAATTAAATCAGTGTAACCTGTTGCTTTAGCTTTGTTTTCTAGAAAGGCTAAAATTGTCTGGCCAATTTTCTTTCCCGGATATTTAGAATACATTCTTTTTACTTCTCCAATGTTTTCAGAAATTGGTCTAATCGCTCCGCAACCAACAATTTCATTGTCAATTTCGGCTATGGCAAAAATAAATTTCGAATCATTATATTCCCAATCAGTAAAAGAATTTTTTCCATCACTTCCAAAACGAAGATAAAGATTTGCCGACAATTCTTCGATAATTGCCAGAACTTTTTCATCATTTGGATTTGTGATTTTTATGGAAATATTTTCTGTCATGATTTGAGAAAGAAACGATTGTTTTAACGATGATACATTGAGCGCAGTTGAAATGTTTACAAGGACTTCGCTAAGTCTGACAATAGTAATAATTCGTGAAAATTTGTGACCTGAGCGATAGCGAACGGACGAAGTAAATCCGTGTTTTAGATCACATTCACTTCCGCTTCAATATGAATTCCGAAAGTTTCAAAAACAGTTTTTTGAACGTCTCGTGAAACGGCTAAAATTTCCTGACCAGTTGCATTTCCGTAATTAACTAAAACCAAAGCCTGATTTTTATGAACTCCGGCATCTCCAAAACGTTTTCCTTTAAAACCTGCCTGCTCAATTAACCAACCCGCCGGAACTTTTACTTCGGTTTCTGAAATTTCATAATATTTCATTTCCGGGAACTTCTGGTGAATTTTCTCAAAATCAGATTTCAATAAAATTGGATTTTTAAAGAAGCTTCCGCTATTTCCCAATTCTTTTGGGTCAGGCAATTTACTTTGTCTGATCGCGATTACAGCGTTGCTTACCTCTTTTAAAGTTGGAATAACAACATTGTTTTTAGCCAATTCAGCCGTAATATCTCCGTAAGAAGTATTGATTTTATGATTGCGTTTTGTCAGTTTGTAAATTACAGATGTAATGATATATTGATCTTTAATTTTATTTTTGAAAATACTTTCTCTATATCCAAAATTGCATTCGACATTCATGAAAGTTTTCATTTCCTGAGATTCAATATTGATCGCTTCGCAAGAAACAAAAGTGTCTTTAATCTCGGTTCCATATGCACCAATATTCTGAACCGGAGTTGTACCAACATTTCCCGGAATCAGCGACATGTTTTCTAAACCTCCAAAATTATGGTCAATTGTCCACAAGACGAAATCGTGCCAGGTTTCGCCGGCCTGACTTTCAACCCAGACAAAATCGTCATCTTCTTTAATAATTTCTTTGCCTTTTAAATCAATATGAATGACTAAAGCGTCTATGTCTTGGGTTAAAAGCATATTGCTTCCTCCGCCTAAAATGAATTTTTTCTCATTTTTGTTTTCTTCTAAAATTGTTTTCAATTCGGCAATCGAATGTACTGCAACAAATTGTTTGGCTTTGGCTTCAATACCAAAAGTATTGTAGTTTTTTAAAGAAAAATTGGATTTGATTTCCATAAATAAAAGGCTTTTATAATCTGAGTTCAAAAGTAAGGATTATAATTTTTTTTAACCGCAAAGTTTGCAAGGATTTATGCGAAGTCCGTAAATTTTATATATGTGTAGTATTAGAAAAAAGGCAAAGTTCACAAAGCTTTGTATTCATAAAGCTTTGTGAACTTCTTTGTGTTTATGCATATTCAATAGTTAAAAAACCTTGCGGACTTTGCGGTTAAATTACTTTCGAGAATCCAGTAACTCATGATATTTATTCGCAACAATCTTCATATTAAGATCATAATTCGCATTCTCTTCCACAAATTTTCGATTCTCTAAGATAGCATTATTTCGGGATTCAGTATTTTCAAAAGACCAAATCAATTCCTCTGCCAGCATTTCGACATCATCAATTGTAATTAATTGTCCGTTTTCACGATGTCTAATCCAGCTTTGATTTCCAGCGATATCAGAAACTACAGGATAACAACTACAAGCCATTGCCTCAAACAAAGAGGCCGAGACGCCCTCAGTAATAGGCATGCTGATGTAAATGTTGGATTGCTGTAATAATTTAGGAAGTTCTGTATTCGGAATTCTGCCTGTAAAAATCACTTTATTTTCGATTTGTAATTTTTTTGCCAAATCTTTCAAATAAAATAAGCGAGTTCCATCTCCCACAATGGTCAATGAAAAATCAATCCCTCTTTGGTTTAAAATAGAAAATGCCAGTAAAATAGAATCATGACGATATTCCGGTTGTAAAGATCGCGTTACAATGGCCTCAATTTTATTTGAATTATTAATAGAAGGAGTAAAAAGTGTCAAATCAATTCCTTTTGGGATAACCAAAACTTTACTCATGTCAACACCAATCGCTTTCATAGAAATAGTCATAACAGGTCCCCAGGCGTGAATTAAATCGGATTTTTTGAAAGCGTGTTTCTGAATGATTTTTTTAAATGGTAATAAAACAGAACCTTCCGGCCATAAATCAGTTCGTCCTTGTTGTGCAATAGCAATCGGATGCATTCCAGAAATTGCGGCAAGAAAACCGTAGCTGGTGGTTCTCTCGGCAATAATCATGTCCGGTTTTTCGCGTCTAATTGTTTTTCGAATAGAAATAGGAGAGAAGCAGTATTCTAAAATACGTTTGAATCGGTTGCCTTTTGAAGTATTTGGTGTTTGAAGTTCCCAAGTGCAAATTTCAAAATCGCCAAATTCCTTCAAACCTTTCATCCACGTAATAGCGTCCGCACGATACGATTCTCCCAGAAAAAGTATTTTCCTTTTTTTCATTCGGTAAACTTAGTAACTATTTGTGAAGCTATTTATATTTTTCCGCCACGAATTCACGAATTATTTTAAGCTAATTCGTGAATTCGTGGCGGAAAATAGGTAGGGATTGGTTAAAACTCATCTGTATCTAAAGCACGATTGATGAATTCGTTTAAAGGTTTTAGCGCAATTAATTTCTTGCTCATTTTGGCAACAAAACCTTTTTGAGTTACTTCGCTAATATCATATTTTTGAGTTGCCGTAAAGCTTTTTAATTTTAAAAATTCAATAGCCGGATGGTCTTTTTCATAACCTCTCGGTGGATTTTTAAGTGAATTGGTTTCGTTTATATCTAAACTTCCAAATTCTTTTTTGAAGTTTTTATCAGCCAAAATAGCTTCTAAATCATCATGAAAAAAGGCAATTTCTTTTCGTACTTTTTTCAAGTCTTCCGCTTCGGGCGAATAAAATCCACCAGCAATAAAACTCGCACCTTTTTCAATATGGACATAGTATCCCGCCCTGTTAGCCCCTTTTGCGCCGGTAGACATCCAAACTCCCAAATGCGCTTTATAGGGAGATTTGTCTTTAGAGAATCGAATGTCACGATTGATTCGGAATGTACAGTTTTTAACCTCCAATAATTCCAAAGAAGGATCAAGCGGTTTCATTACATCCAGAAAATCACTAACCAATTGATGATAATCTTTTTTGAAAATCTCGTATCGTTTTTTATTGTCCTGAAACCAATCTCTATTGTTGTTCTTTTTTAAATCGTCTAAAAATTGCAATGATTCTTTCGTTAGCATATTTAGTTTTTATTGCAGTTGTTCTTTTAAGTTTTGTTCAGAAGTAAGGCCTATTATTTTCTTTTGAACTGCCTTATTCTCGTAAATCAAAATAGTAGGAAGCGAAGTGATTTTCATCGTTGCTGCCAAAGATTTGTTTTTGTCCACATCAATTCGGATAATAACAACTTTGTCTGCCATTTCTTTTTGCATTTTCAGCATATATGGTTCCATTTGTTTGCAAGGTCCACACCATTCGGCATAAAAATCGACTAAAACTTTTTTGTCCGTATTTAATAAATCATTGAAATCATTCATCGTCATTCCGACCTGAGCTTTCGATGGATTCGATAATCCTTCTTCGCTCCAGTTTAAGAATCCGCCGTCTAGTTCATAAATTGTGGTAAAACCAAGTTCCTGAAGTTTTGCCGCTGCTTTTTTACTTCTTCCTCCGCTTAAACAATAAACGAAAACAGGTTTTGATTTATCATAAGATTCGGCTTTAGCTGTAAAATCATCACTATTCCAGTTTACGTTTACTGCATTGTCAATATGTTCCGATCCAAATTCTTCGGGAGTTCTAACGTCTAAAATTTGAGGATTTTCAGTTGTCTTAATTTTTTCTGCAAATTCTTTCGGCGCAATAGATTCAAAAGGTTTTGCTTTTTGGTCGTTGCAAGAGAACAATAGAATCGAAGTTATAAGCAATAAAATTTTGGGGAATTTCATGATATTTAATTTTAAAAATAAAGTATTGCTAAAGTAATGATTTTTCAATTTTGATTTCATAACAGAATGGTAAAATCAATTTAGAGATGAGGCTTGCAGTTTCAAACGTCATGCTTGGAAACCTGAAACTTGAAACCTGAAACTTGAAACTTGAAACCTGAAACAAAAACTACAAATTGAATATCTTATAACTCTGATGCGTAGATTTTACAATTGCTTCGGTACGCTCCGGATGTGTGTCTGAAATAAAAAGCTGGCCGAAAGTTTCGCTATTTACCATTTCGATAATTTTCGAAACACGGGTTTCGTCCAGTTTGTCAAAAATATCATCAAAAAGCAAAAGTGGTTTTACCCCGCTTTGTTTCTTTAAAAATTCAAATTGAGCCAGTTTTAAAGCAATCAAAAAAGATTTCTGCTGCCCTTGAGAGCCAAATTTCTTTATTGGATAAGAATCGATTTCAAAAGATAAATCATCTTTATGGATTCCGACACTTGTATAATGAAGTGCCCGGTCTTTATTAATATTTTCCTGTAAAAGAGTTAACAAGTCTTTTTCATACAAATGGCTTTCATAAACCAATTGAACGGTTTCTTCAGATCCTGTAATGGCCTGATGATGTACATTAAATATAGGTATAAACTGTTCCAGGAAATCTTTTCGTTTTTCAAAAATAGATTGTCCAAAACTATTTAATTGCTCATTATATATAGATAAGGTATCATTGTCGAAGGTATGGTTGAGAGCAAAATACTTCAAAAGCGCATTTCGTTGCACAATTATTTTTTGATATTGAATAAGCTGATGCAGGTAAGTAGAATCTAATTGAGAAATCACGCTATCCATAAATTTACGGCGCGTCTCGCTTCCTTCTACAATTAAATCGCGATCTGCAGGCGAAATAATTACAAGCGGAATGAATCCGATATGATCTGAGAATTTGTCGTAAGCTTTACCGTTTCTTTTTAAGACCTTCTTTTGTCCTTTTTTTAAACTGCAGACAATTTGTTCTGTTCTGTCATTTTTTTCTAATTCGGCATCAATCACAAAAAACTCTTCTCCGTGTTTGATATTTTGAACCGCTAGCGGATTAAAATAGCTTTTCCCATAAGCCAAATGATAGATTGCATCGAGCACATTAGTTTTGCCAATGCCGTTTTTACCAACAAAACAATTGATCTTGTGGTCAAAATCAAAACTGACTTCGGAGAAATTTTTATAATTGAATAAAGAAATTTTGTTTAAATGCATTTTTTAAGGAACTCTAAGGGTAAAATTTGAAGTTTTTATAGGCGAGATTTTGTTTTTTGCCACAGATTAAAAGATTTTAAAGGATTTTTTCTGCTAAATACTGTGAAAACCTTTTGCAATCTGTGAGAATCTGTGAAATCTGTGGCTAAAATTTGAGTATTAGCCTGGAAAATCTGCGTTTTGGAACATCAAAAAATTGAGGGTGCAAATTATCGAAAATTATTGATATAAAAGGCTTTTGGCGTGTTTCAAGATGAATTATTTTAGTGCTCAGAAGAAAGGACTTAGCATTCGGAAAAATATTTTTTTTAAAATAGTGATAAAATTGATTTTTTTTACCTCAGTTTCAATAAAAATTTTATTTTTGCCGTTCACTAAATTAATTTTAAATGGCTACTTACAATAAAAGAGGATATAAAGCACCAAAAGAGAAGGAAGTTAAAGAAGTAACTGAAGAAACACAGGTAATCATTGACGAAAAAGACAGTACAACTGCTGGAGTTTTTTCTAAATTAGATGAAACTGCTTCAAGAACTGAGGATTGGGTTGCTAAAAATCAAAAAATCATTATTGGTTTAGTTGCTGGTATTGCGGTTGCTACTATTGGATATTTGGCTTACCAAAAATTTATCGAAGCGCCTAAGCAAGATGAGGCTGCAAATGAAATGTTTGTTGCTCAACAAAATTTCCAAAAAGCTACAGACGGTGTTGCAAGTGATTCATTATATAAATTAGCATTGAATGGATCTGAAGGTAAATTCGGATTTGTGAAAATTGCTGATGAATATTCTGGAACAGATGCTGGAAACTTAGCAAATTACTATGCTGGTATGGCTTATTTGAATACAGGTAAATTTGATGACGCTATTAAATACTTAGGTAACTTTAAATCTGATGATATGATTTTAAGTGCTTTGGCTAAAGGTGCTATCGGAGATGCTTATTCTCAAAAAAATCAACAAAAAGAAGCTCTTGACTATTATGTAAAAGCGGCTGAATCAAATAAAAATGATTTTACAACGCCTCGTTTCTTATTAAAAGCAGGTAAAACGGCTTTGGCTTTAGGTCAAAAAGAAGACGCTTTGAAATATTTAACTGATATTAAAGAAAACTTCGATGCAACTCCGGAAGCAGCTTCTGTTGATGTATTGATTGGATTAGCACAATAAAAATTTTAGACTTTAGATTTAAGATTGTAGATTTGTAATTAAGAATTTAAATTCTGAAATCAAAAATCTAAAATAGTACAGATGGCTACCGAAAATAAAAATTTATCAGAATACGATAAAAACACGATCCCAAATGCGAAAGACTTTCGATTTGGGATTGTTGTTTCTGAATGGAACGAAACCATTACAGAAGGACTTTACAATGGCGCTTTTGATGCCTTAATTGATTGTGATGTTCCAGCACAGCAAATTATTCGCTGGAATGTACCAGGAAGTTTTGAGCTGATCTATGGCGCAAAGAAAATGTTGCAAACACAAAATGTTGATGCGGTTATTGTAATTGGATGTGTAATCCAGGGAGAAACAAAACATTTTGACTTTGTATGCGAAGGTGTTACACAAGGAATTAAAGACCTAAATGTTCAAACAGATATTCCGGTTATTTTTTGTGTTTTGACAGATAATAACATGCAACAATCAATTGATAGAAGTGGAGGAGTTCACGGAAACAAAGGAACTGAAGCGGCAATTGCAGCAATTAAGATGGCGTATATTCGTCAGCAGGCTTCGATGTCACATCCTTTTAACCAGCCTCTATTAGCTTCAGGTGCAATCCAAATTGAAGAAACACCAATAAAAATCGAGAACGAATAAAACACAATTGTTTTAAAAAAAACTAAAACCTATACTGTGTAAAATAGTATAGGTTTTTTGTTTTTTTTATGACAGTACTTATTCAAAAAGCCAATGGAAATTCATTAAATTTGTACACCTTGGTTTAGATTTCAAATCAAATCTTAAATCGTTAATCTACAATCTAAAATTTTAAATGTCGAGTATAATTCAATTACTTCCTGATCACGTTGCTAATCAAATTGCTGCTGGAGAAGTGGTTCAAAGACCAGCTTCAGTCGTAAAAGAGCTTTTAGAAAATGCTGTTGATGCTGACGCAACCGACATTAAATTAATTATTAAAGACGCCGGAAAATCATTAGTTCAGGTTATCGATAATGGTAAAGGAATGAGTGTGACCGATGCACGTTTGTGCTTTGAACGTCATGCTACTTCAAAAATCCGCCAGGCAGAAGATTTGTTTTCCTTATGTACAAAAGGTTTTCGCGGAGAGGCTTTGGCTTCTATTGCTGCGATTGCGCACATGGAAATGAAAACCAAGCAAGATCAGGAGGAACTGGGAACTCATATTATAATCGAAGGGAGTAAATTTGTTTCGCAAGAAGTGGCCGTTTTGCCAAAAGGAACTTCATTTGCGGTTAAAAATCTGTTTTTTAATATTCCTGCCCGTCGTAACTTCTTAAAATCAGATACAGTTGAATTTCGTCATGTTATGGATGAATTTCAGCGTGTAGCTTTGGCGCATCCAAATATTCATTTTACATTTTATCATAACGGTAGCGAAATGTACAATTTACCCGCTGCTGGTTATCGCCAGCGCGTTGTTGGAATTTTCTCCGGAAAAACCAATGAAAAATTAGTTCCGGTTAATGAAGATACCGAGATTATCAATGTTCAGGGATTTGTTTGCAAGCCTGAATTTGCCAAGAAAAATAGAGGAGAACAATTCTTTTTTGTAAACGATCGTTTCATCAAAAGCGGTTACTTGCATCACGCGGTAATAGCGGCTTATGACGGACTTTTAAAAGACGGTTCGCAACCGAGTTATTTCCTATATCTGCAAGTTCCGCCAAACACTATTGATATCAATATCCACCCAACTAAAACGGAGATTAAGTTTGATGATGAACAAGCTTTGTATGCTATTTTAAGAGCTTCTATAAAACATAGTTTAGGGCAGTTTAATGTAGCTCCGGTTTTAGATTTTGATCGAGATGCCAATTTAGATACGCCATACCATTATAAAGATTTAGAGGCTGAAACACCTACAATTCAGGTTGATGGTACTTTTAATCCGTTTACGGATGATAAAACGAATCAGCATTATACAAAATCGGGTTCTTCTGGATCTGGATCTTCTTCTGGTTCCAGTTTTAGTTCAGGATCAAATTCTTATTCCGGATATTCAAAAAGAGTAGAGCCAACCACAAGTTGGGAAAGTTTGTATGTAGGTTTGGATACCGAAAGTATCGAAAGCTCGCCTTTTAATTTTGAAAATGAAGAAGTAACTTCGTCTCTATTTAATGATGATGAGGTTGAAACAGCAAGTCAGAAAACGTATCAAATTCATAAAAAATATATTGTTTCGCCAATAAAATCAGGAATGGTTATCGTTGATCAGCAACGGGCTCACCAACGTGTTTTATACGAACAATTTTTACTAAATATGACGGTAAATCAAGCTTCGAGTCAACAATTATTATTTCCTTTGAATTTGTTTTATTCTTCAGATGAAATGACATTGATTGAAGAATTGAAACCTTCATTAGAAACAACAGGTTTTGTTTTTGAAGATGCACAGACCGATCATATAGTAATTTCAGGAATTCCTGTAAACATTACAGAAAGCGAAGTTTCCTTAGTAATCGAACAATTATTAAGTGATTTGCAAGACGGAATTCCGGCGAGTAGTTACAGTCAGAATGATACTATTGCTAAATCAATGGCTAAAAGTTTAGCGGTTAAAACAGGATCTTATTTAACCGAAAAAGAACAAGATAATTTGGTAAACGGATTGTTTGCCTGTAAAGATCCAAATATTTCACCTTTTCAAAAACCTACTTTCATCACAATGCGTGTTGAAGATATAGATAAAAAGTTTGCCATATGATGAACATGACTCCAGTTGTAAAACAACTATTAATAATCAATATTATCTTTTTTATTGGTTCACAGCTTGTGCCGGTTTCTTACGAATATTTAGCAATGTTTTTTCCTGAAAATCCTCATTTTGGAGCTTGGCAGCCTATAACCCATATGTTTATGCATGGTGGTATTATGCATATTGCTTTTAATATGTTTGCCATGGTTTCTTTTGGATCTGCTCTTGAACATTTTTGGGGCGGTAAAAAATTCTTGTTTTTTTATATTTCCTGTGGTTTGGGTTCAGCACTGTTGCATACAGCCGTGAATTATTATTCTTTTCAGGATACTTTAAGCACTTTAACGGCCAATGGTTTTCAAAAAGAGGAAATTTTGAAACTTTTAAGTGAAGGTAAAATAGATACAAGATGGCAGGATTTAGTTTCTGTTTCACAATTTAGTGCTTTTACTGATGCGTATATGGGAACAGTTGTGGGTGCTTCAGGAGCTATTTATGGTTTGCTTACTGCTTTTGCTTTTATGTTTCCTAATGCTGAATTAGGTATAATGTTTATCCCAATTCCAGTTAAGGCCAAATATTTTGTTCCGGGAATTTTAGCAATAGATTTGTTTCTAGGATTTAGAGGAAGTTCTCTATTTGGAAGTGGAGGTACCGGAATTGCCCATTTTGCACATATTGGAGGAGCTCTAACTGGTTTTTTAATTATGTGGTACTGGAAAAAAAATCAGTTTAATAGTAATCGTTGGAATTAATTTTTAACTTTAATATCGGAAACTAAAAAACAAAGGAAACTTTATGAATATTTTAGATGATTTAAAACTACAATATAAAATAGGAGGAATTGCGCTGCGTGTTATTTACTGGAATATTGCGTGTTTCCTGATTTCTTTGGTGTTTTTCTATCAATATTCGGGTGGCGGTTTTGCTTATCCGGATTGGTTGGCTTTATCATCAGATCCAAATAGTTTTTTATTCAGACCCTGGACACTTTTAACCTATGCCTTTTTTCATTCGTCATTTTTACATTTGTTGTTTAATATGATGGTTTTGAATTTTGCGAGCCAGCTATTCCTGACCTTTTTCACGCAAAAACAATATTTAGGATTGTATATCTTAAGTGCTATTTTCGCAGGAATTGTTTTCGTATTAAGTTATTACTTTTTAGGCTATTCCGCATCCATAGTTGGTGCTTCTGCCGCAATTATGGCTATTTTGGTGGCAGCAACAACCTATCAGCCCCTAATGAGTGTTCGTTTGTTATTAATCGGGAATGTAAAATTGTGGCATATTACGGCTGTAATTTTAATTCTGGATTTAATGCAGCTTCGTTTAGAAAATATGGGTGGCCATATTTCGCATTTAGCCGGCGCTTTGTTCGGATTTATTTACATCAAATTGCTTCAAAACGGAACCGATTTGAGTATTGTGATTTCCAGAACCCTCGATTTCTTCGCAAATCTATTTAAAAAATCCCCTTCGACCCCATTCAAAAAAGTTCATAAAAATTATCAAAAACCTACAGAAAAAGTGACGTCAAGAATTGTTACGAAAGACAAAACGCAGCAACAAATTGACGAAATTTTAGACAAAATCAGCCAGTCTGGTTATGATTGTCTGACAAAAGAAGAAAAAGAGTTTTTATTTAAAGCTGGAAAATAATCCTTTTAGCAAGAAAATATGAAAAACCTTTCATGGTTTAATAAGATAATGTTCTTTTTGAATATAGTGCTGACTGTGCTTACATTTAGCGTCTATATTTTACCTTTTCTAGCACCTAAGAGCTTTCCGCTTTTATCGGTGCTTACATTGTTTATGCCCGCTTTTTTTGTGCTGAATGCGCTCTTCTTTATATATTGGGCTATTCAGTTTAAAAAACGTCTTATATTATCTGGTTTGGTTCTCTTGACTGGAATTACCTTCATCAGTAAGTTTTACAAATTCTCGGCAAAAGAGTATGTCAAGGACGAAAAAGATTTCTCTGTAATGAGTTATAATGTACGTCTTTTTAATGTTTTTAAATGGCTGGATCGCGATGATATTCCATCCAATATTAAAGCCTTTATTGATGAAAAAGATCCGGATATTT
Organism: Flavobacterium frigidimaris; assembly: GCF_002217275.1. Classification (NCBI taxonomy): domain Bacteria; kingdom Pseudomonadati; phylum Bacteroidota; class Flavobacteriia; order Flavobacteriales; family Flavobacteriaceae; genus Flavobacterium; species Flavobacterium frigidimaris. The sequence goes on along the minus strand of NZ_MUGV01000011.1, from coordinate 50,970 downwards.
TGTGTATTCAGGAATATTCGAATTCAGCTCATATAGATTTGAAAGTGTACCCGCACCGTTATATATTTATTGATGGAAATCAGATTAAAACGGGTCAGGCCATTTTTTCTAAATTTCCAATTTTGTATGAAGGGAATATTATTTTTCCCAATTCAGATAATAATGTGATATATGCTGATATAAAACGTGGTAAAGATGTGATTCGTGTCTATAATATGCACCTGCAGTCTATTAAAATTTCTCCTGATGTTGCTAAAATTTCAAATGATATTGATAATGTAAATCAGCAAAAATCACAGCTAATTTATACCAGAATCAGTAAAGGTTTTAGGCAACAGCAAGAACAAGCCGAAATGTTTAAAGAAAATATTAAGCAGTGTAAAAATCCAATTATCATTTGTGGAGATATGAATAATAGTCCGTTCTCCTATGTATACCGAAATATAAAAGGAAAACTGAAAGATACTTTCGAAGAGGCAGGGGGAGGCTTTGGAGCTACTTATAAATTCCGTTATTACCCAGCACGAATAGACTATATTTTTGCAGACAGTAAAATGAAAGTCAAACAATTTGAAAGCTTTTCTGATTTCGAAAATTCAGATCATTATCCAATTATGACGAGACTTTCGATTGAGTAAGTTCTTCAGTTTAACTGTAAAGAAAGCAAAGGTTTTACGCAAAAGCCCACAATGTTGAAGAATAAACTTTAGGAGTTTTAGATGAACCTTAGAGCTCTCTTTGGATTTAAGGGATGATTTGACATATTTAAAGAACAGAACAATTACTAAACCAACTGAACCATGATTAAAAAACGTTTTTTATTACTTCTTTTTGTTTGCTCAAGTATATTGGCTCAGAAAGATATTGACATTAATGAATTAAAATGGCTGCCAAATTCGCATTCGTTTTGGATAAATTCGGGAGAGAAAATTGTGGTTTATGACGTTGATAAATTAAATCAGGGCAGTACTGTTTTAACGGATAAACAACTAAAAGATGCTGGCTTTAATGGCGAAGTAGAAGATTTAGTATGGAATCAAAATAAAACAAAAGTTTTGCTTTATACTAATTCAAAAAAAGTTTGGAGAGCTAATACAAAAGGAGATTATTGGTTTTTTGATTTAACAACGGGAAAAGGTAAAAAGCTAGGTGCCAACTTAGAAGAATCATCTTTAATGTTTGCTAAATTTTCTAATGACAATGAAAATGTTGCTTATGTTTCAAAACATAATATTTATTTGGAAAATCTGGTTTCGGGAAAAATAACTCCACTAACAACTGATGGAACGGATAAGGTTATAAACGGAACTTTTGACTGGGTTTATGAAGAAGAACTTGCCGCCAGAGATGGCTTTCGCTGGAGTCCTGACGGAAAAAGTATTGCTTATTGGCGGGTTGATGCAACAGAAACTAAATTTCATTTAATGATCAATAATACAGATGCTCTGTATCCGTTTGTAGTTCCGGTAGAATATCCTAAAGCCGGAGAAAAACCGTCATCTGTGAAAATTGGCGTTATCAGTATTGCTTCTTTAAAAACGAATTGGCTCAATATTCCGGGTGAACCTGACAATAATTATTTGGTTCGAATGGAATGGGTTGCTGCAAATGACGTAATGGTGGTTCAGCTTAACAGACATCAAAATCAGGCTTCTATTTATAATTGCAATGCTCAATCAGGAATAGCTAATTTAATCTACCAGGAAAAATCGGCAGAATGGATTGATGTTTTTGATATTTCTTCAGGAGTATATGATGGTTTTCCATGTCAATTTGTTGACAATGGAAAAGCTTTTTTATGGAGCTCTGATGCCGATGGATGGATGCACATTTATAAAATTAGTAAAGATGGAAAAAAGAAAGAGCTAATTACAACTGGTAAATTTGATGCTTATTTTAAAGCGTATAATGATAAAACAAAATCAATCTATTATATCTCAAGTCCAACAGATGCAACTCAGCGGTATTTGTATGAAACCAATTTGAATTCCCGTAAGACAAAAAGAATTACTCCGGAAATATTTGAAGGTACAAATGAATATGAATTCTCAACAGACGGGTCGTATGCAAAACACACCAATTCTAATATCAATCGAGATCTAAATACGAGATTGGTTTCGGTTTCAGATCATAAAAAAATAGTACCAAAAGAGGCTGATGTTTTTACAGCTCCTACACGTAATTTCTCTTTAGAGAAATTTAAAGTAACTACCGTTGATGGTATTGAAATGGATGGAATAATGGCAAAACCACTGGATTTTGATTCCTCAAAAAAATACCCATTGTTTTTTTATGTTTATGGTGAGCCAATGGCTACTGTGGCGAATGATATGCCGTATTTTAACGGTTTTATAGATTTGTTAATTCCAAAAGGTTATATCGGAATTGCAATGGATAACAGAGGAACTCCCTCTCTGAAAGGAACAAAATGGAGGAAATCGATTTATAAAAATATTGGAATTATCAATACTCGTGACCAGGCAATGGCGGCAAAAGAAATTTTAAAATGGAATTTTATTGATAGCGACAGAGTGGCTGTTCACGGATGGAGTGGAGGTGGTGCTGTTACTTTGAATTTAATGTTTCAATATCCTGATATATACAAGACCGGAGTGGCAATTTCTGCGGTTACGGACCAGCATTTTTATGATAACATATATACAGAGCGGTATATGGGATTGCCAAGTGAAAATGAAGCAGCGTATGTTGAGGCATCACCAGTAACACATGCGAAGAATTTAAAAGGAAATTTACTTTACATTCACGGAACAGGTGATGACAATGTGCACTATAAAAATGCCGAAGTTTTGATTAATGAATTGATTAAATATGACAGAATGTTTAATTTAATGATTTATCCAAATCGTTCGCACAGTATCTACGAAGGTGAAGGTACAAGAAGGCATTTGATCGACACTTTTATAAAATTTATTGAACAAAAAGCACCTCCGGGAGCAAAATAAAATAACTAAATAAAAAAGGGAGAATTTCATTTTACAGAAATTCTCCCTTTTAATTTTTATTAAAATGATCTACAGTATATTTTGATTCTTTAAATAATCCATCGCAAATTTACCTTCGTTAAAAAGCAAATCCAGAACACTCAGGTTGTTTATAAAGCCATGTTTGTCATCAAATACTTGTGGATATTTTTCGAACGAATTAGGATCTTTTTTGCCATTTGCTAAATATCTAAAATCAGAGATGCCTTCTGTTTCCATGAAATATTCTGTTGTGTGGCTGAATTCTAATTTCATTCTCAAACATTTGGTCACAATGTTCAGAACTTCCATGTTTAAATCCATCAAAAAAGTATGTTTCTTTTCGAAAACAGGTCGAATATCATCTTCAAAAAATTCAAAAAAAGGCGAACTTCTGTAGCCTGCTTCTAAAGATTTAAAATGCTGTTTTTGCCAATCAAATTCATTTTCAATAAAAACATCTTTTGTTTTTTGATGCATTGTTTTAGAATGTTTGACAGGGATATTCAATAACTGAATACCGTTTGGACTATAGATATAGGTACGGTTTCTGTTAGTTTGTTTCTGAAAATTATCTTCCATTTCAAAAGTAATATTTTCAGACTGAGCCATAACTGCAAAGTGGCTAATCGATGGAAAATAAGTAGGAAGTATTAACGAATTCATTTTGTTTTAGTTTCAGATTTCAAGTTTCAGGTTTCAGGTTCGCACTAGACCGTGAAACCTGAAACTTGAAACAAAAAAACTTTATTTATGCTTTATTTTCTTTTCTCTTTCTCCAGAAATATTCCCCAACAAAATAGGCAGCTAGCACCATTAAGAAATATTTAAAGTAAGATTGTGGTTGTCCTTCACCATCAACTGTTGTGAAAACTCTTTCCCAACGAATTTTGTTGATTCCTTTTCCGTTAGTATCCCAACTCAACCAAATAAATACCGGTTTCCCTACAATGTGATCTTCCGGAACATATCCCCAATAACGGCTATCTTCAGAGTTATGGCGATTATCTCCCATCATCCAATAATAGTTTTGTTTGAAGGTATAGGAATTTGTTTGTTTTCCGTTGATTATAAAATGAGCGCCATCTATTTGCAATGTATTATGCTCGTAATTGGTAATGATTTCTTTGTAAAATGGTAATGACTCATTTGTCAAAGCAACTGTTTTTCCTGCTTCAGGAATATAAATTGGGCCGTAATTATCTTCGTTCCATTTATTAATGTGTGGAAAAACTCTGTCGTCGTTTCCTTTTGCAATTTCTCTAATTACAGCCGTAATACCAGGAATCGTTTTCATACGTTCAGCATTAGTTTCTGTTAAGGCACCAATAAACAAAGTATCTCTTTTATTTTGATCTCTAAAACCTCTTACATCAACAAGGTTGACATTAAGCTCTTTTAAAAGTGCTTCCAGATCTATTGGAGTTTTTTCATCTAAAGCTATTTTATAGGAGTATTGAGGTTTTGCTCTTTCAGGTAAAACTAACTTTTTCCCGTTAATGAAAACGTACCCATCTCTTACCGATAAACTGTCTCCGGGAATACCAACACATCTTTTAACGTAATTAGATCTTTTGTCGATTGGTTTAATTACGCCTGGTCTTCCTTTAGGTTCGTAAAAATAATGAACTGTGTCAACAGGCCAGTTAAAAACAACAATATCTGTTCGCTTTATTTTTTCGAATGCCGGTAATCTGAAATAGGGTAATTGCGGCCAGCTTAAATACGATTTTCTTTTTGTTAGTGGTATAGAGTCATGAACCATTGGAAGAGCAACGGTAGTCATAGGAACTCTAGGTCCGTAGTTTAGCTTGCTCACGAATAAAAAGTCTCCAATTAATAATGATTTTTCCAATGAAGAAGTTGGAATCGTGTATGGTTGCACTACATACGTATGCACTAATGTTGCTACGATTATAGCAAAGAGTAATGAACTTACAGTATCGGCAGTTTTGTTTTCAGGAGTTAATGATCTGTTGGCGTTGTATTCTAGTTTTTGAGTATAGTTTACATAGTAAATGTAAAAACCAAGAGAAAAGATTCCCAGGAAAGTATCTAAAGTTGATTTTTTACCAAATGTTCTTAACGTTTCTACCCATACAACCGGAAACATAATCAGGTTAATAATCGGAATGAAAAGTAATATTGTCCACCAGGTTGGTCGCCCAATGATCTTCATTAAAACTATTGAATTATAAACAGGAATGGCAGCTTCCCAACTTTTTCGGCCGGCAGCCTGATACAATTTCCAGGTTCCCAGAAAATGAATAATTTGAACGCCTAAGAAAAAAAGGAACCAAAGATATAGTGTCATAATATTTTGTTTAAAGTTTTAAAGTTTAAAGTTGCTTTTTTGAATTGACCTTACCCTTTATATTTGTTTATTTTAAGTTTAAAACATCTTTCATGTTGTAGATTCCCTTTTTGCCAGCTAACCATTCTGCTGCAATTACAGCCCCTAAAGCAAAACCTTCACGATTATGAGCGGTGTGTTTTAATTCGATACTATCTACAATTGAATCGTAAGTTACGGTATGAGTTCCGGGAACATCACCAATTCTTTTTGCTTCGATATGAATTTCGTTTGTTTTAGCCTCATCTAATGTCCAATTTGCATAATTACTATTTTCAATAACGCCTTTGGCTAATGAAATTGCAGTTCCGCTTGGAGCATCTAATTTTTGAGTATGGTGAATTTCTTCCATTGTCACTTTGTACGAATCAAATTGTGACATAATTTTAGCTAAATATTCATTTAGTTCGAAGAAAATATTAACTCCTAAACTAAAGTTAGAACTCGAAATGAATCCCCCTTGTTTTTCGTTGCAAAGCGCAACCATTTCATCAAAATGTTCCAACCATCCTGTTGTTCCTGACACTACAGGTACATTGGCATGAAAACAATTGGATATATTATCTACGGCAGCAGTAGGAACACTGAAATCTATTGCGACATCAGCAGTCGAAAGCCCGTCAAAAGTATTCGTTTCATCTTTCTTTAAAACAATTTCATGACCTCTTTCTAAAGCAATTCGTTCAATTACTTTACCCATTTTTCCGTATCCTAAAAGTGCAATTTTCATTTTATGTGTGTTTTTGAATTTTTAAATAGTGACAAGAACTATTTAAAAGTGGTAATTAAAAGTTAGTCCAACGTTGGGTTTAAAAGTTACATCTGCCGGATATATTTCAGGGCGAACGGATAATCTTTCGTTTACGTTAAACTGAATTAAGGCAGCATCAACATTGGCATCGATAATGTTTAAAACATAAAATCCGACAACAAACAAAGCTGATAAATCTCTGTTTCGTTGATAAAATTTTTGTCCTGCAATAAGTCTGCTATCATCTAAAAATTTGTAATCATCATCATCATACCCTTCTAATCTTCTTTTGTAGGCGTCACGATAATCGTGGTATTTTTTATTATTGTCAATATAAAAATATAAACTGGTACCAATTGCTCCGTAGACTAACGGGATTTTCCAGTATTTTTTATTGTATGCCTGACCTAAACCTGGTAAAATTGCAGAGTAAAAAGCTGCTTTTGCTGGGGTAAGCGGGTCTATTTCCTGATACTTAGTAGTGTCTTTAACAACCAAAACCGTGTCTTTTTTTGCCTGGGCAAAAAGAGAAACGGTTCCTATAAGAAAGAACAATAGACTTATGGGGACAATTTTATTCACTATCCGTTTATTAATTTTATAATTCTGTCAAAGTCGGCTTGAGAATTAAAAGGAATTGTAATTTTTCCTTTTCCATTGCCAGCGACTTTTATATCAACTTTCGCACCAAAATAATCGTTGAAAGAGTTTTTTTGCGTTTCTTTAACTAAGAATGAAGATTCTGCTTTTGCTTTTGCTTCTCCTTCTGGTTTTGGTTTTACGCCTTCGTGATAATTTTTTACTAAAGCCTCTGTTTCACGAACAGATAAATTTTCACTTACTATTTTTTGATAGATATCCGTCTGAGCATCTAAATCTTCAATATTTATAATAGCTCTACCGTGCCCCATACTAATAAAACCATCACGAATACCAGTTTGGATAATCGGATCTAATTTTAAAAGACGTAAATAATTGGCAATTGTAGAACGTTTTTTCCCAACTCGTTCGCTCATTTGTTCCTGAGTCAACTGAATTTCATCAATCAAACGTTGGTAGGATAATGCAATCTCAATCGGATCTAAGTCATGACGTTGAATGTTCTCTACCAAAGCCATAACCAATGACTCATTGTCATTTGCAATACGGATGTAAGCTGGAACATGTGTTAATCCAACTAAAGTCGAAGCACGTAAACGACGCTCTCCTGAGATTAACTGATATTTATTGAATTCTAATTTTCGAACAGTAATAGGTTGAATCACACCAAGTTCCTTGATAGAAGTGGCTAATTCACGTAAAGATTCTTCATTAAAATTGCTTCTAGGCTGAAACGGATTTATTTCGATAGCACTTATTTCAAGCTCTATGATATTTCCAACAACTTTGTCAGCATTTTTATCTTCTACTGATGTAATGTCGTTTTCCGGATCTTTTAATAATGCTGATAATCCTCTTCCTAAGGCTTGTTTTTTAATTGCTTTTGTCATAAAAACTATTTGCTGTTTTTCTTTATAATTTCCTGAGCTAAATTAATGTAATTGACAGCTCCTTTGCTGGTTGCGTCATAGTTTATGATGCTTTCTCCAAAACTTGGCGCTTCACTTAATTTTACATTTCTCTGAATAACGGTATCAAAAACCATATCGTTAAAGTGTTTTTGAACTTCTTCAACCACCTGATTAGATAAACGTAATCTTGAATCATACATTGTAAGTAGTAAGCCTTCAATATCAAGATCGGGGTTGTGTATTTTTTGAATACTTTTAATAGTGTTCAATAATTTTCCTAAACCTTCAAGTGCAAAATATTCACACTGAATAGGGATAACTACTGAATCTGCTGCAGTTAAAGCATTCAGAGTTAATAAACCTAAAGAAGGTGCACAGTCAATAATAATAAAATCATACTCGTCTTTAACACTTTCTAATGCTTTTTTAAGCATGTATTCTCTGTTTTCTTTGTCAACCAATTCGATTTCGATGGCTACAAGGTCAATATGAGCAGGGATCACATCAACATTTGGAGCTGAACATTTCACGATGGTTTCCTTTGGGGTGTGGCTATGTTCAAGTATTTGGTAGGTACCAATCTCTACTGATTCAACATCAATCCCAAGGCCAGACGTGGCATTTGCTTGAGGATCAGCATCAATCAATAATACTTTCTTTTCTAAAACACCTAATGAGGCTGCAAGATTTACAGATGTAGTAGTCTTTCCAACGCCTCCTTTTTGATTAGCAATCGCAATGATTTTGCCCATTTATTTTCTGAATTTTGAACCGTAAAAATACAATTATTTATGGTTTTTGAAAATCTATTTTGTTAACATTTGTGAAACTTCAGTTAATCGTTGTATGGTGCGTGTTTTGAAGATTTTTATTTTTGTAATAATAAAAAATAGTAGAGAAATTTCGTTTTGCTTTATTCTTGTTTTAAGTGCAAAAAGCTGAAAGCGATTGCTGGATTAAAAAAAGCAATTCTGGCTTAAAATTAAGTTTTTTAATTTTTTAAAACTTCAATTTTTACTTTCATTGAGCCGCTTCCTTTGTTTGAGGCGATTTTCATAAAAGCTTTTTTAGTAAGATCAATTTCTCTTTTTTTACTAAAGGGCCCCCTGTCAATAACCTCTACAATAACCGATTTATTATTTCGTTCGTTTGTAATTCTTAGTTTTGTTCCAAAGGGGAATTTTTTATGAGCGGCAGTTAGTTTGTTGTTATTGAATCTTTTACCGCTCGCTGTTCTTTTTCCGTTAAATTTATTGTTGTAATAAGAAGCGTGGGCGTGAGTTTTATATAAGATGTATTTTTCAGTATTTTTTTTCGAATTATCATTTCCTGAATTCTTCTGCGCAAAGGCGAATGTAGAAATTATTAAAATAATGTAGAGTGTTATTTTTTTCATCTATAGATTTTCTAGGGGTTACAAAAAAAAGCTTATTTGAAAAAACAACCAAATGGATTGGCTAATATTTATCATATGAATTTTTAAATGGTATAGAATATCTAAATTTCTAGAAGTTTTTTTTGGCAGCCATAGATTTTGAACCTACGACCTTCCCGATCTCAATCGGGACGCGTTAACCGTTCTGTCTCTATATTTTATGATTTAGCTTAAAGGAAAAAAAAAAGTCTTTTCAAATAAATGAAAAGACTTTTGTATGTAATGATAATATAAGCTTTAAAATTATAATTTGAATGAATGGTTTAAAAATTACTTTATCTTCTGTCCAATTATTCTTTGATAATAAATTCTAAAGTTTTTTCAATATGTTTCGCTTTAATTATTCCTTTTGCATATTTAATATTGTGATCTGTATTGTATTTTGTTAAGTAAGCATTGTTTATTGCTGAAGTTAAGTTGTTTTTGTCAATGGGAACAATTGCTTTAATATTGAAAATATTTTCTCCACATTTTATTTGTCCTTTTGAGTCTTGTAAAAAACTATTATACCAACTTTTTTCAGCTAAGCCCCATGACCTGGCAAAAATTCTGTCATTAACAACAATCATCCAAATGTCTAAAAAGGTTTCCCTGTTCAAGCCTGCTTTTATACCTATGAGGTTGTGTGTTTCTATATAATTTATTGCAATTTCTTTTTTCATATGATGAGATTTTTATCGAAATTAGAACGAATAAAAATGTTTCGAAATTTTATTATTTACTTTGTTGGTTATATTATTTACTTTGACTTCTCTTTTATATACTCGCTTACATCATTATCTTATTAATTGCATTTACAAAACAATCTTTATAACTTTTTGCTACTGTAATTTTTAAATCTTTTATTACAATTTGATTGTCTTCAAAATATTCAATGTTGGTCAAATTTACTATATATGAATTATGAACACGCATAAACTCATTGGGTAAACTTTGGATTAAGTCCTTTAACGTTTTGTAATAGAGATATTTTTTATTGAATGTTGTGTGAATTTCTACATAATTTCCTAATCCTTTTATAATAGTAATGTCGTTAAAGAAAATTTTAATTAATTTTTTGTCTGTCTTTATAAAGGCAAAATTATTGTGTTCCATGGGTGATTTCTTAAATTTTATGCTTCTAAAATTATTAGAGAGAATCAATTTTTATTAATAGGAAAAAAATATTTGTTATTCTGTGATACTAAAATTTCTTGTAAAACATTCTATGATGGAATTAAAAACAAAAAAAGCCGAACATTTCTGTTCGGCTTTTTGTCGGGGTGGCAGGATTCGAACCTGCGGCCTCCTGCTCCCAAAGCAGGCGCGATAACCGGGCTACGCTACACCCCGAAGATGTATTTGTTGTACTGCCCGTAAGCGGATGCAAATATAGTAATAAATTCTGTTTACAAAAGGAAAATCTCAAAATAAATAAAACTTATTTTGAGATAGTTATTTAGGATTTAATTTGGTGGTAATTTTTTATAATAAAGTTTACATTTGCATCTCTAAAAACTACACATATTATGTCAGATACAATCGAAAAAATTAAATGCCTTATTATTGGTTCTGGTCCAGCGGGTTATACTGCTGCAATTTATGCTGCCAGAGCAAATATGAATCCAGTATTATATCAGGGTATGCAGCCAGGTGGTCAGTTGACTACGACAAACGAAGTAGAGAACTTTCCAGGTTATGTTGATGGAGTAACGGGACCAGAAATGATGATTCAGTTGCAGGAACAAGCAAAACGTTTTGGTGCTGATATTCGTGATGGTTGGGCTACTAAAGTTGATTTTTCTGGAGATATTCATAAAGTTTGGATTAACGATAGCATCGAATTGCACTGTGAAACAGTTATTATTTCAACAGGAGCTACGGCTAAATATTTAGGATTGCCATCAGAACAACATTATTTAAATATGGGCGGAGGAGTTTCTGCCTGTGCTGTTTGCGACGGATTTTTCTACCGTAATCAGGAAGTTGTAATTGTTGGAGCAGGAGATTCTGCTTGTGAAGAAGCACATTACTTATCTAAACTTTGTAAAAAAGTAACGATGTTGGTAAGAAGCGAAAAATTCAGAGCTTCAAAAATTATGGAAGATCGTGTTCGTAAAACGGAGAATATCGAGATTTTAATGAACCACGATACTGTTGAAGTTTTAGGAGATAGTAATGTTGTTCATGCTATAAAAGCGTTGAATAAGACTACTGGTGAAGTTCTTGAAATTCCTGCAACAGGATTTTTTGTGGCAATTGGTCACAAACCAAATACAGATATCTTTAAAGACTATATTACGCTTGATGAAACAGGCTATATCATCAATACTCCAGGAACATCTAATACAAATGTACCAGGTGTTTTTGTAGCCGGAGATGCTGCTGACCATGTTTACCGTCAGGCAATTACTGCTGCCGGAACAGGTTGTATGGCGGCTCTTGATGCAGAGAGATATTTAGCGTCTAAAGAGTAAAAACGGTCTCGGTCTCAGTTTTCAGTTTGCTGGAAGGTGAATGCAAAAAAAAGTCCCATTCTATACAGAATGGGACTTTTTTTATATAACTTTTAGATTTTAGTTTATCTGAAATTTGTTTTATAAGGTTGTTGCTTTTGCTTTTTCGCCACCTGGTTTTTTAATCAGTTTAGCTTCTCCACTAAAGCGTGTAATTTCAATTTTTGGGTTACCAAATAATGAAATTTCCGATTTGTCTCCGGCTGCGATTGATAAAGTAGTATCAACTAAAATAGTAGCAACCGCAGAACCTTCACCAGTAATATTAGCATCTTTCAAAGTGAATTTGGTTCCGGTAAAAGTTGAATTATTGTCTAAGCGAATAGTTGCTTTTTCGGCAATTCCTTCAAGGGTGGCAATCGCTTTTTGATATAAATCACATTTGAATTTAGTTGCTGCAACTAATGATTTTATAGTTGAATTTTTGCTCAATTGAAGTGTAGCTTCATCTGCTTTTAAGTTTATTTCCGATTTAGATTTGTCATCAGCGAATAAACTGAATTTTTTAGCATTTACATTCAAATATAATTTTGAAAAATCGAAGCTATTAAAAGTAATGTCATCCAGCTGAAGTTCCTGAATGGCATAAACAACAGCTTCATTTTTTGTAATGACTTTGTTAAAAGTATTGGTGTAAGTTACGTGTACAGTAAGTTTTTTGAAAATGGTACTCTCTTTTGAGGTATATAATCGGAGTGTTTTCTCTCTTAAATCCATTCCGATAATATCGTGTAAATTATCATCGGCTTCAATTTTAATTTCGTTTTTTTCTCCGCGTTCTAAATAAACTTCAATATTATCATCAACTTCAAGAGCATCAAAATTTCCTGATTCTTTTATTGAAGTAGTTACAATTTTAGATCCTTTTAATTTTTCTCTTTTTTGGGCAAAAGTTAAGGTAGTGACTAATAATAATAGGAGTAGGGTTGTACTTTTTTTCATTAATTCTAGATTTGATTTTGACAAATATAAAAAAATCATCCACTTTTGATGAATGATTTCTTTTATATTTAACAGATAGAGATCGTTTACCCCTGACTAATACTTCCTCCTGAATTCGAAGTTTTCTCGATAGTTTTTGGTGTTACATCATAATTAATGCTACCACCGCTACTTGCTTCAGCTTTTAAGCTTACTATTGGATGAACATTTACACTTCCTCCACTTGAGGCTTCTGCATGAACTTCATTGGCAAATAATTTATGAGCATTTATGTTGGATCCGCTAGATGCAGAGGTTTTAATTCTTAATGCTTTTCCTTCAATACTTATTGTACTTCCGCTTCCCGAATCTGCAGTAATAGCATCAGATTCTACATTAACATTCATTGTTGCGGCACTTGAAGTTTCCAGATCGATATCTTCACCAAGAATAACTCCTTTACTTAATATTGTCGAAGCGCTTGAAGCTTCTAATTTATTAATTTTGGGCATTTTTACAGTTACTCTTTTTGTAACATTTCCAAAAGAATTGTATTTACATTTAATGATCAAAGTTCCATTTTCGACGTTTGTAGTTATTTCTTTTTGTAAATTATCATCAGCTTCAACAACAATTTCAGTGGCATCAGCTTGTTCGATTACCAAATCGATTGCATTGCTGACAGAAACTTTATTAAAATCTCCCTGAACAATTCTTTTTTCCTTCGTAACATTTCCACTTCCTTCAATCGATTTTACGTTAAAGTTACATGAGGCAAACAATAATGCAATAACAGTTGCAATAATGAATTTCGTAATATGAATGATTATTTTTATCATGGCTTAGTTTATTTTGATTATAACTCCGTTTTTATCAGTGGTTAGCTTTCCGTTAGTTTTTTTTCCGTTTAAAACTTCTTTTCCATTAATTTTAATTGAAACTTCTTTTACTGTATCAGTTTCAACATTATTGTCCTCGTCTACATCATTAAAGTCATTTTCATCGGCAGGACAATCTAAACATTTGATTTTAGAACCTTGAACTTTGTAATTATAGTTTCCACTAAAGTGTAAGTTGAAAAAATCATCTTCAGAATCATCGTAATCTTGTACTGATGTATCTGGTTTAAATAATTGACCTTCTGGTAGGTACAAATATACATCAACTTCCTGACCTCTAAATTTATTTTTTACGTCTGTAAGAAAATAGTTGTCTAATACTAAGTGATTGCCATTTACCTGAATTTTGTAGTCGATTTTTTCGGCTCTTTGCTTTGCAGCTATAAACGAATTCCCTCTTGCTGTTTTTTCTATTTGCAGGTAAGGAGCAGCTTCGTCTGTGTGTAAAACATGTAAGCGAACATCGTTTGAATAAATTAATTGATTGTTGGCCGAATCTTGTACAAATTCAAATTCTCTATGGTGATTCAAATCTTTGGCATAGTAATCATTGTATCTGAACTTTACATACAATGTATCTTTTGGTGAAATAGTAAGTGCTTTTTTCTCAATTGTTTTATTGTCATATGAAATTTCAGTCGCTTGTTTGATTCCGATACTAATTGCAATTGCAACAGCGATAATCCAAATGGCCAACAAAGTATATTTTGTAATATTCCCTATCGATTTTAAGTTTGGCGATAATAATTTGAAACCTAAAAGTGTCAAAAAGAAAAACGGAATTCCAACAGCAAAGAACATCAATAACCCAAATGACCAAATAGGATATTCTGTAAAGTTTCCTGCTTCAACAAAATTCTGCCAAGGAAAATCGATAAAAATATTTGTTCCTAAAGTAAACACTCCAATTAATAATAGTATCAAAGTACTAATACCGGCCATGATCAAAATTATGCCTAAAAATTTTGCGAAGATTTTAAAAACTGTCATGACAAAGTCTCCAAATGAACTACTTATTCTCTCAGCTCCCGACTTTACCTGGTTTCCCATTTTATCATAATCTGCACTTTTAAATTTATCAGATAATGATTCTATTTCTTCACGAACTTTTTTTTCGATGTTTGAAATTGTTACCGGTTCACCTGTCATCTCTAATTTCTCAGAAGTTGTAATCGCTTCCGGAGTTACAATCCAAAGAACAAAATAAGCTAAAATTCCAGTTCCAAAACCTGCAAAAACAAATACTAAGAATACAATTTTGATCCAGACAGCTTCAATTCCAAAGTAATGTCCTAAACCTGTTGCAACACCACCAATCATACCTTTCTCCTTGTCACGGTATAATTTTTTATGTTTTCTTGTTCCGTAATCGTTAAAAGACTGATTTGATTTTTCTTCATCTTCAATGATGTAATCTTCAGGTTGTCCCATAACGGCAATCACTTCATCAACGTCTTTCAGTCCAACAACATGTTTCTCGCTTTTTTGTTTTTCTGTTAATAATTCAGAAACACGCATTTCGATATCTTTAATAATTTCGTCTTGTCCAGATGAGCTGTTAAGTGATCGTTTTATTGCGTCAAAATAGCGGGTTAATTTTAAGTACGCATCTTCATCGATGTGGAAAAACATACCTCCTAAGTTAATATTTACTGTTTTGTTCATGACTATTGATTTTGATTGGTGATTAGATTTACGGCGTCAGATAATTCTGTCCAGGTACCGCTAAGTTCGTTTAAAAAAGTTTGTCCTATTTCGGTTAATCCATAATATTTTCGTGGCGGCCCTGAGGTCGATTCTTCCCAACGATAATTTAGCAAACCGTCGTTTTTCAGCCTAGTTAAAAGTGGATAAACTGTTCCCTCAACAACTAGTAATTTTGCGTTTTTTAAAGTGTCTAATATTTCTGATGTGTATGCGTCTTTTTCTTTTAGTACTGATAAGATGCAAAACTCAAGAACACCTTTGCGCATCTGTGCTTTTGTGTTTTCAATGTTCATAATTTCATTTTGTTTTTTTTAGATTGAACAATTCGTTTTTTGATTGATGATGATTGCTGCGCCAGTTCGCCATTCTGGCTCGGGTGATTGATGATGATTGATTTCGAATTTATTCTGTTAGAATTATTTCGTATAACTTTTAACCTTTTTGAGGATTACTTTATAAAGGGAATCGTTAACGGATATTTGTAATATTCTCCGTTTGAAGCTTTTATTGAAGCATAAATCACTAAAAAGAATTCAACAAATTTTAGTAATCCAAAAAGTACGACTGCAGTTGCACCTATCGTTATTAATCCGATGTTGCCTTGAAAATCAAAATTTCTGATTACAAAATCATGATCGTTAAAAATAGCTTCCATTGGCAGATTTTGAAGAAAAACTGTTACAAAAGCCGGAATTGCGATTAAAGCCAAAACTAAAGTATAAAGCAATAAACTCAATTGAAAGTTTAAGGTCTGTTTTCCGTGGTGATTTACAAATTCTGATTTGTCTTTGTAACTCGTCCAGATCAAAATTGGAAAAATATAATTTCCAAACGGAACGATGTACTGTGTTAAAGTACTTAAGTGTGTGAACGTTGCAGTGTTCTTTTCTGATGTTTTTTCCATGATGAGTGGTGTTGATGTTTCCATGATTAAAAGTATATAGTAATTTCTTATACAAATATATGGCTAAAAGACAGTATCTTGTTTTGCATAGTACCAAATATTAACAAAATTTTAACAAAGTTAATATTTTAAATTAAGTTATAAAGAACTGAAAATCATTCCGAAGTACTGATTTTGTTGCTGTTTTACGAAAGTAATCTCAATTTATTGTGCGTGCATAGTTTTTTTGTATTTTTACATAAAAAAATAAATCACATGGCAGTTTCAGTTTCCAAACTCAATAAATTTGTATTATTCAAATTACCTTCAGCATACTTTTGTGGTGTGCGTGTCAAAGCAATTGATAAAGACAGCTGTGTCGTAAGCGTTAAGCACAGATGGATTAATCAGAACCCGTTTAATTCGATGTATTTTGCTGT
Source organism: Flavobacterium frigidimaris (assembly GCF_002217275.1). NCBI lineage: Bacteria > Pseudomonadati > Bacteroidota > Flavobacteriia > Flavobacteriales > Flavobacteriaceae > Flavobacterium > Flavobacterium frigidimaris. Next base: position 34,594 of record NZ_MUGV01000011.1, on the reverse strand, counting down.
TCAGGCTATGGCAGCCGAATTGACAACCGGGGCTTTGGTCATTTCGCAAATACAGGAAAGCGGAAGAAAAATCTCTATGTTGGTAGCAAACAATAAAGGAAACTTTACTAAGAAGGCGACTGGAAGAATAACTTTTGTTTGTAATGATGGTCATTTAATTGCCGAAGCAATTCAAAGAACAATAGAAACAGGAGAAGGACAAACTTTCTGGATGAAATCGATTGGAACAAATGAAGAGGGAGTTCAGGTTTCTGAAATGGATTTTGAATGGAGTGTTAGATTGAAATAATTTTTTTGCCACAGATTTCGCAGNNCTGCGAAATCTGTGGCAAAACAAAACATAAAAAAGACCTCAATTGCTTGAGGTCTTTTTTATTGAAATAGAATTTCATTTATTTTTTAACGCAACAAGATTTTTTGTCTTTTTTATCTGTTGCCGTTTTTTTGCAACAAGATTCTTTTTTTGCTTTTTCTTTTTCAACTGGTTTTGTTTCTTGAGCAGTTACTCCAATTGAGAATACAGCAGCCATTAAAAAGGTAATTACTTTTGTCATTTGATATAATTTATTGTGTTAGAAATATTGCTTTTGGTGCATCAAATATAACAACATTTCTTAGAGTTGATTCTTACAATTTGTTAATGTTTTTATAATAATATGTCATTGAAAATTAAATGGAATATCTTCTTAATAATTCAGGTTTACCCCAAAACCAATTCCCATATCACTATCATAATGGGTTGTGATTCCGAAGTTTCTTCCGGCTACATATTTTAAACCGGCCATATATTCCTTATCGGTATTCCACATTAGGTTCATTCGTAAACGTCTTGCGATCGGAATGTCTTTTCGTTCAAATTGAATTCTCACATTTCCGTCAGTATATACCTCAACCTGAGCTTTTACCAACATGGGTAACGTATATTCAAGTCCGGCACTAAAAACAGAACGATTGTCTTTAGTATTGGTTTGCCCAAAAAGATTTTGTTCCTGTTCATCCATTCCCATTTTTCGATAGCGCCAATCGAAACCTATAAAAGGCATCAGCCATTGCATTTTTCCAATGTATCGGCCAATATGTGTTTCAGTTTCATAACCGTGTTTATCGTTATAACCCAAACGCCATTCTGTTCCAATGCTCCAGCGCGTATTGCTGTACATGGCTTCTCCATCATTTCCGTTTGTAGTAAAATCATTTTCAGCCATAAAATGAAACATACGATCGTCCATTTTTAGCATTTTGTACGCCATTTCAGGATGATGAATTAACGGATTTGGTGCTGAATTTTCATAACTAAAAATCCTTCCCATTCCGGCCATCATATGATATAAAATATGACAATGAAAAAACCAGTCGCCATCAGCATTTGCCTGAAATTCTATGGTATCAGTTTCCATCGGCATTATATCAATCACATTTTTAAGTGGAGCATAATCACCATGTTCATTCAAAATTCTAAAATCGTGCCCGTGCAAATGCATTGGGTGGCGCATCATCGAACCATTATATAGTACAATCCGAACGTTTTCTCCTTTTTTGATTAAGATTTTATCCGTTTCAGAAATCACTTTATTGTCCAGACTCCATACATAACGATTCATATTTCCTGATAATTCAAAGCGCAATTCTTTTACTGGTGCATCTTTTGGAAGTGTTGTTTTGGTTGGAGATTTTAGCATTCCATAATTCAAAGTCGTAATCTCCGCAGTTTCTGTCGTGTCGTTAGTCATTTGCATGCCTTCCATATTGTGACCAGAATGATCTTCAGTTTTTGCAGATTCTTCTTTGCCTGAAATTTCCGGATACATAACGGCATTCATATCCATTTTATTCAAAGACATATTCATGCCCATATCGTTCATTTCTCCGTTCATCTTCATCATATCGTTCATCATTTTCATCCCTTCAAGATATTTTAATTTCGGAAGATGAGCAACAGGCTGTTTAGCTCCCTGTCCTAGAAACAAAGAAGCTGATCCCGTTCTGTCTTCGGCTGTAGCCAAAAATGCAAAAGATTTTTTATCTTCAGGAATGGTTACGACTACGTCATAGGTTTCAGAAACGGCAATAATTAAGCGATCCACTTCTACAGGCTCAACATCGTTTCCATCACTTGCCACAACGGTTATTTTTCCGCCGCCGTAAGTGAGCCAGAAATAACTGGAGGCACCGCCGTTTGCGATTCGTAATCGGACTTTGTCTCCGGCTTTAAATTGTGAAAGCTGATCTTCATTTTTACCATTCAGTAGAAACTTCTCATAATAAACATCACTGACGTCCATGGCATTCATGCGTTTCCATTCGTTGGTCACTTTTGTAGAAAACTGACCTTTTTTGATGGCTTCGGCATAACTTTGAGTCGTTCCTTTTTTTATGGCAAACCAATCGTTGGCGTTGTGTAGCATTCGCTGAACATTCTCCGGTTTCAAATCGGTCCATTCGCTTAAAATAACCGGTACTGTTGGTAAATCGTCAATGCCTTTTCTAAAAGTAGTATCATCTTTCTTTTTGTTGATGATAAAAAGTCCGTACAAACCTATTTGCTCCTGCAAACCAGAATGACTGTGATACCAATACGTTCCATTTTGAATAATAGGAAAACTATATTTATGAGTTGTTCCTGGTTTAATAGGCATTTGTGTTAAATACGGAACTCCGTCTTCTTTATTAGGAAGAAATAACCCGTGCCAATGTAAAGCAGTATCTTCTTTATCCAGCTTGTTGTGCACATAAATTTCGGCAACATCGCCTTCGGTAAATGTCAGAGTAGGCATCGGAATTTGTCCGTTAACGGTAAGAGCCCGTTTTTCTTTTCCGGAAAAATTGACAATAGTGTCGCGAACGTATAAATCGTAACGAACGATTTTTTGAGCCTTTGTACTAAAAGCAATCAGAAAGACAAGTAGTATAGTATGTAATTTCATGTTGCTTATTTAAAGTTTTAGATTTCGTAATCGCAAAGCATTTACAATAACTGAAACGGAGCTTAGACTCATAGCTAATGCTGCTAACATGGGCGAAAGCAGAATTCCAAATACCGGATATAATATGCCGGCCGCAATTGGAACGCCTAATACATTATATATAAAAGCGAAAAATAGATTCTGTTTGATGTTTTGCATTACGGAATAACTTAGTTTTTTTGCTTTTACAATTCCGTTTAAATCTCCTTTTACCAATGTTATTTTAGCACTTTCAATGGCAACATCAGTTCCGGTTCCCATCGCGATTCCAATATTTGCCTGCGCTAAAGCTGGAGCATCGTTAATTCCGTCCCCCGCCATAGCGACAATTTTACCTTCTGCCTGCAAACGCTGAATTTCTTTTAGTTTATCTTCCGGTAGACAATCCGCTTTGAACGAACTTAAATGTAAATGATCTGCAACCGCTTTTGCAGTATTGCTATTATCACCTGTCATCATAATCACTTCAACACCCTGATCAATTAAATCTTTGATTGCTTTTGCACTAGTTGCTTTTATGGCATCTGTAATTGTTACATAGCCCAAAACGATTTTATCAACTGCTATATAAGAAACCGTTTTACCTAAACTTTGTTCGGCAACAATTTTATTCTCAATATCTTCCGAAATAGAAGCGCCAACCTGAAGCATAAGTTTTTTATTTCCTAAAGCTACTTTCGAATTATTTACAGTACCTATAACTCCTTTTCCGGCAACAGCTTCGAAATCTGGAACTTCAATTAAACTTTGATTTTTATCTTTAGCGAAGTTAACAACGGCTTGCGCCAAAGGATGTTCACTATGCTGATTGAGCGAAGCTATATTTTGAAGTAGAACATCTTCATCATTATGGATGGCGTAGATTTTTTCGACAGATGGTTTTCCTTCCGTAATCGTTCCGGTTTTATCGGTGATCAGCACATCAATTTTGCTCATGTTTTCTAAGGCTTCTGCGTTTTTAATCAGGATGCCAAATTGCGCTCCTTTGCCAACTCCAACCATAACCGACATTGGAGTTGCAAGTCCTAAGGCACAGGGACAGGCAATAATTAAAACGGCAATGGCATTAATTAATCCGTAAATGTAAGCAGGTTTGGGACCGAATTGTGCCCAGACAAAAAAGGTTATTATCGAAATGATAACCACTGTTGGGACAAAATATTTAGCTACGCGGTCTGCCAGTTTCTGGATTGGTGCTCTGGAACGGCTTGCATCATTTACCATTTGTATGATTTGGGAAAGTAAAGTTTCTGATCCTACTTTTTCGGCAATCATAACAAACGATCTGGTTCCGTTGATAGTTCCAGAAATAACAGTGTCCCCTGTTTTTTTATCAACCGGAATAGGCTCACCGGTAATCATGGCTTCGTCAATGCTGCTTTCCCCGTTAGTTATTTTTCCATCAACAGGAATTTTTTCTCCTGGTTTTACACGTAGTAAATCTCCTTTTTTGATATTGTGAATCGAAATTATTTTGTCATTTCCATTTTCAACCAAAGTCGCTTCTGTAGGCGCCAATTTCAATAATGCTTTTATGGCTCCATTGGTCTGCCCGTGTGCTTTTGCCTCTAACAACTGTCCTAACAGGACCAACGTTATAATAACAGTCGCAGCTTCAAAATAGAGATGAATGGTTCCGTGATGCGATTTGAATTCCGCTGGAAAAATATCCGGAAAAAACATTCCGGTAATACTAAATAAGAAAGCAACGCCAGTTCCTATTCCGATTAGCGTAAACATATTTAGATTCCAGGTTAGAATCGATTTCCAGGCACGAACAAAAAACATCCAACCCGCGTAAAAAATAACCGGAATTGAAAATAAGAACTGAACCCAATTCCATTTTTCAATAGGCATTATAGTAAAGAGAGGGTTATTCGGAATCATTTCTGACATTGAAATAATAAAAATGGGAAGCGTAAACAATACGGCAATCTTCATTTTCTTTACTAAATCTATGTAAGTTTTGTTTTCATTGCCTTCCGAAATTGCAACAGGAACTAAATTCATTCCGCAAATTGGGCAATCACCGGGTTCGTTTGAAACGACTTCCGGATGCATAGGACAAGTATATTGCGTATTGCTAATGTTAACTTCCTGAACTAAATCCATTCCGCAAACTGGGCAATCTCCTGGTTTATCATATGTTTTGTCGCCTTCACAATGCATTGGGCAATAATAAACTCCGGTTGCATTTTGATGGTTGTGACTATGAATATGATTGTGCAGATCTTTTACAGCGGTTTCTTTTTTATGATCGTGAACAGCATGATTTTCTTTATTGTTACTTGAACAACAAGATTTAATTGCTGGTTCTGAAGATGTTTTAGAAGATGTCATCTCAATAGAATACTTTCCGGCCTTTGATAAAACTTCCTGAAATTTTTCAGTCGTAATATGTTTTTCCATTGTAATAGTTGCCAATGGAGGATTTAATGTTACCTCGGCCTGAATTCCTTCAATAGTATTTAACGTTTTCTCGACTTTGGTGCGACATCCATCACACGACATCCCTGAAATTATATATTGATGTGTCATTGTTTTATCTTTTAAAGTATTACAATGCAAATTTCCGAAGTAACCATTACTTCGGTTTGTATAATTTTGTGAATGATTTGTAAGATTTACAAATTCATCTGAATTATTGAAATTCAAAAATAGGATTGAATTTAAGCAATTTACATGAATAATTATGTTTGGGTTAAAGATTTGTATGATAATAAAATAGTATGATTTTTGTATCTTTGTAATAATAAATATTTAAAATTATGACAACTATAACCATTAACGAGCGAACAAAAGCGGGTAAAACATTGCTTGAACTTGCAAAGTTGTTAGCTGTTACAAATAAGGGAGTGAAAATAGAGGAAGAAGAAAGTCCGTATAATCCTGAGTTTGTCGCTGAGATTCAAAAAAGATATGCAGATTATAAAAGTGGAAAATCTAAAAGTATAACAGTTGATCCTAATGATGTATGGGGAAGTTTAGGGTTGAAGTAATTCCGGAAGCTCAGGTAGAGATTTCTAAACACTTAAAATCAGGTAATAAAGCTAGTATAAAAAAATCGGTAAAATTTTAGAAGAACTTAGTGAAACTCCATTTGAAGGAGTAGGTAAACCTGAAGCACTCAAACATAATTTTTCAGGATTTTGGTCCAGAGAAATAAATAAAAAAGATAGACTAATGTATAGTGTTGAAGAAGAAATTGTAACCGTCGTGGTAATTTCTGCAATGGGACATTATTCAGATAAATAAAAAACGTGCTAACTATTAGCACGTTTTTTTATGGTATAAAATGAATTACAAATTCTCTATCTGAATTCGTTTTTTATCCTTCAATTGTTTGAAATAAGTAGGAGTGAAGCCCGTAATTTTCTTGAACTGATTACTTAAATGCGCCACATTGCTATAATTTAAGATATCAGCAATTTCGCTTAACGAAAGCTCATTGTAAATTAAAAGCTCTTTTACTTTTTCTATTTTCTGACTAATGAAATATTTTTCGATTGTTGTGTTTTCGACTTCTGAAAATAAATTGCTTAACGTATTATAATCCTGATTTAGGTTTTGAGCCAGATAATCAGATAAATTAATTTTGAGTTCATTATTTTTATGATGAACCAAATCAACAATGAGATTTTTTATTTTCTCAATAGTTTTACTTTTTTTATCATCAATTAAGTCGAAACCTAGAACTTGCAGGTTTTGAAGCAGAACTTTCTTTTGATTTTCTGTGATAGCGTCTTGTAGTTCGACTTCTCCCAGTTCAACAGAAATAGTCTGAAGTCCGAGCTTTTCAAACTCGGACTTCACAACCATTTTACATCGACCGCACACCATGTTTTTGATGTATAGTGTCATATTTATTTGATAGTTTCTACGACGTTTCCGCAAGTCAACATTGAAGAACCATAATACGGATTTTTAACGGCTTTTTCTTTACTTAACCAATCAGCATCTGCCATTGGACAATATTGTTTATAAACCACTTGTGCAGATTTTGAAACTTTAATAAGATCATAAGTGTTTTTTGAAAGTGATTTGAAAGTTTCACGTTGTTTTTTTAAATCTGTAGTTGCAGAAATACTTTTTGCATCAGCAGTTAGTTTTTTCATAACTTTCATCCACGCTGTATGCTCATCGCTTTTAAGCTTGTCCATTTTTACAGCCGAAATTGCGGTTAATAGATCTTTGGCTTTCGCCGAAGTTAATTTACTGTCACTTTTAATAAGTGCATCTTTTACAGTAAAATAATCATCATAAACAGGTTGCAATTGATTTGAATCTACAATTTCAATTGTAATTGCTTCTGTTTTGAATGTATTTGCCTGAATGATATTTGCAGTAAATAAGGTAATTACTGCTACTATAGTTGCTATGGATTTTTTCATTTTATTGCTATTTAAGGAATTTTAAATTCCAAATTATTGTTGAATTTTTCTTTGCGTGTCTTGCATAAATATTAGCGCACTTTGCGGTTAAATTTTAACCCACTTATGGCTAAACGAAATATAATTATTTTATTTTTGGAGGTAACCAAATAGAAGTAAAACCATCTGAAACAGAGGCTTCAGTGTAATATAAAAAAGGTTTCTCAAGAGAGAAATTAAAAGTAGTAGTACTGAAATCAAATTCATTTTCTGAAATCAGACTAAACTGTAGACCAGAAGTTGTGCAACCTGTATGATCACATTTTCCGTTGCAACCGTGTTGGTCTTTTTTTGAAGTATGACCTTTTTTGCAACAATCTTTTTGACAAGAATCTGAATTTGTTTTTATTGAAGTTTCTCTTTCGCAGGAAATTTTTTCGGAAGATTTACTACATGCAAAACCCTTAGTTGGCATCAAAAAGAAACCAAAACTTAAAACGAGAAATAATATGTGTACTTTTTTTGCCAAGGAAAATAGGTTAATGATACAAATTTAAGTTTTTTTTTCAAGTGCCAAGATTATTTAAGATTTCGCTAACTACAGTTTTTTATAATCTGTAGGTTTCATGTTTTTTCTTTTTTTGAAATAATTTGACAAATGACTTTCATCAGTAAAACCAAATTCATGAGCGATTTGTTTAATAGGCAATTGATTATTGTGGAATCGTTTTTCTATTAGCGTTGTTCTCAGATTATGAATATAATCACGATAACTAATGGCAAAAGTTCTTTTGAAATAAGCACTAAAATAAGTTTCAGCGATATTAAAGTGATTGGCAATAACTTTTATCTGAACTAATTTTGGATTGTAAATATGCTGATGAATATAAGACGTTATTTGTTCGTTATCAATGGAATTTCCTGTTACAACAAGATTCAGACCGCGCATCGTTTCTTTGATTAATCCAAAAATCGAAAGAATCTGATAAAATACAATGGGTGAATTTGAAACATCTGTATTGCAATTGTAAGCGGCAATATTTTCGATCGTATTTTTTAATATAGTTTTACAGGGATCATCTAATTTAAGAACGGTTTCTTTTAATGTTTTATTCCTCATGAAGCTTTCCGGAGTGTGAATTAAAAATTCGTCGCAGGTAAGGTTCTGTTTAGAGTTAAAATAACTGTCTGTAAACTTTATGAAAAAAAATCGAGTACTTTTTTTAATGTCGAAATAATGCTCATCTTCTGGTGAAATTACAAATAAATCGCCTGTTTTATACGGCAGTAAATTGTTATTTAGGTGATGAATTCCGCTTCCCTTTTTGATATAGATGATTTCATAATAGGTATGAGAATGCAGCGGAAGATGAAATTTCTCATCTTCAAACTCATCAATCATCAGTGTCTTGAATTGATTTAATTTCGGCATAACTTAAATTTACAAGTTTATATCACAAATGTACAATTTATTTCTTGTAGTATTGATGTAAATTTGTGTCATAGAAAATCTATTCCTTTCTTAATAAAACAAATGAAAAAAAGTCTTATTGCCTTGTCTTTAGGAGGCTTAACTATTGGGATAACCGAATTTGTCATGATGGGTTTATTGCCTGATATTGCTTCAGATATGAAAGTTTCCATTCCGGTTGCCGGGTACTTAATTTCGGCTTATGCTTTGGGTGTTGTTATTGGTGCACCTTTATTAGTAATTATCGGAAGAAATTTTCCTCCAAAAAAAATGCTTTTAATATTAGCTTTGATGTTAACGGTTTTCAACGCTCTTTCGATCATTGCTCCAACTTATAATTTTCTGTTTGCTTCACGATTTCTCTCCGGATTACCCCATGGTGCTTTCTTTGGAGTAGGAGCCGTAGTTGCTAGCCGTTTGGCTGATAAAGGAAAAGAAGCGCAGGCAATTTCAATAATGTTTGCTGGTTTAACCATTGCCAATTTAATTGGTGTGCCCATTGGTACCTATATAGGACACCATTTTATCTGGCGCTATACTTTTATATTAATTGCAATTGTGGGAATGCTTACGTTTCTGTTTATTTCATTATGGATGCCAAATTTGGAAAAAAGTGGTGATGTCAACATGAAAACGCAACTATTATTTTTCAAAAAAACAGAAGCCTGGTTAATCATCGGAATTACGGCGATTGGTTTTGGAGGATTATTTGCCTGGATCAGTTATATCGCTCCTTTATTAATAAATGTATCTAAGTTCTCGCCAGAAGATGTTTCCTATATTTTAATATTAGCTGGATTCGGGATGGTAGTCGGAAATTTCCTTGGAGGGAAATTGGCGGATAAATTCTCTCCGGCACCTACTGTTCTGGCATTATTGTTTGTAATGGTAATCGATTTGATTATGGTTTATTTTTTATCTTCAAATCAATATATATCATTATTCTTTACGTTTTTGACTGGCGCAATTTCGTTTTCTGTAATTGCACCAATTAATATGTTAATGATTAAAACAGCCAAAGATGCTGAAATGATTGCCTCTGCAGCGCTTCAGGGGAGTTTTAATATAGGGAATGCTTTAGGAGCCTTCTTGGGAGGATTACCTTTAATAGCTGGTTATAGTTATGCTTCTCCAAACCTTATTGGTGTCGGAATGGCTTCTGTCGGAATGGTTATAACTTTGATTTTAATGCAAAAACATAAAACTTCTTTACAGTTGCAAAATGCATAAATAGGATCTTTATAAAGTTGCAGAAGCCCTTAAGCTATATTTTAGTTTAAGGGCTTTTTTGTGCGCAATATTGTTTGTTTTTTAACATTCGTTAATGATCTGAGTGATGCCAATGAAGGTCGTTGTATTATAAAAGCGTGCTATTTTCTTACTTCATTTCATGATTTTTTTTAAGCGCACTTATTATTTTAAGTGTGATTTTTACACCTGATAATCTTTTAAATTATGTTTATGTAATCGATTGTTTTTTTAGCAAATAGGAAACATTAGTATAAATAATAAAAATATATTTAATATTTATTCATAACATAAATTACACATGTCGTATAAAAAGTCGTCTTTATTTTTCATATGTAATTTTTTTTAGGAAATTTTTATGAATTTTAATTTTTTATATAAAAAAAATATTTATGTTTGTGTAATCGATTACATGATGTTGCACATATAGTAAAAACTAAGATTTATACTTTAAAAAAATTCGCTATTCCTGAGTCGACAAGAATTTACCACCTATAAAAGAGCGTATATAAAAATAAAAAACCACTTAAAATAAAAACCAATTAATAACTTAAACACTAAACCATGAATTTTAAAGATTTATTTAATAAAAGAACAAATTGTTGTTTTGCAGTTGTTTTCTTATTGTGCTTGTTCATGAGCAACCAAGTAAGTGCGCAAAATGTAACACTGGAGGGTACAGTAAATGATGCCACGGGGATGAGCCTTCCAGGAGTAAACGTACTGGAAAAGGGCACAAAAAATGGTACCTCTACAGATTTTGACGGGCATTATAAATTAAAACTTACTAATCCTAAAGCGGTTGTGATTTTTTCTTTTATAGGTTTTAAAACGAAGGAAGTTGCTGTTGCAGGAAAGACTAAAATTGATGTTGCATTAGGTGAAGACGCAAATAGCCTGAATGAGGTTGTTGTTGTTGGATATGGAACAACAAAGAAATCTGATTTAACAGGTGCAGTTTCTACTATTTCTGGTAACGATTTGAAAAAAGTCCCGGTGGCAAATGTCGCTGAAGCTTTAACAGGTCGAATTGCCGGTGTGCAGGTAACTTCTGCAGAGGGTTCTCCGGATGCGGATATAAAAATTAGAGTTCGTGGAGGTGGTTCTCTTACTCAGGACGCTTCACCTTTAATTATTGTAGATGGATTTCCGGTAAATAGTATGAATGATATCTCTTCATCTGATATTGACTCAATGACTGTTTTAAAAGATGCTGCATCAACTGCCATATATGGATCACGTGGTGCAAATGGGGTAATTATCATCACAACAAAACGTGGTAAAGATGGTAAAGTTGCTGTAAACTTTAATATGTTTTACGGTATGAAAACAATGGCCAATCAAATTGATGTTTTGTCTCCTGATGATTATACTAAATGGCAATACGAATATGCTTTACTTTCTCAAACAGGGACAAAAGTAGCTTCTGATCCGTCTTCGTATACTAAGTATTTTGGAAATTGGCAAGATCACGATATGTACAAAGGTTTAAAGGGAGATGATTGGCAAAAACAAATTTTTGGACGTACAGGAGAGGTTCAAAGTCGTGATTTAGGTATTAGAGGAGGAAGTGATAAGATCAATTATAATTTTAATTACGCTCATTATGATGAAAAAGCAATTATGATTGGTTCTGATTATAAAAGAAATAACCTTTCCCTGGCTTTAAATAGTAAAATAAGCGATAGAGTTGATGTTGGTTTTACCATGCGCTATTCAGATGCTGAGATTAATGGTGGTGGTGTAAATGAGCAAAATGAAAAATCTTCATCAGATTCACGTATGCGTACTATTGTTGGTTATGCACCGCTTCCGGTAGCAGGTTTAACTTCAGAAGATACAACTGGAGACGGTTCAGAAGTATTGGTAAACCCTTTTGCATCTGTTTCTGATAATGATCGTCAGCAATTTCGCAAGAACTTTAATATGTTAGGAAGTTTTGGATGGGAGATTGCAGAAAATTTAAAACTGAAAGTAGATTTAGGTCTTGATAATTTTAACACTTTAGATTATCGTTATTACGGGTTAACTACTTATTATATAGCGAATGCTCCGGTAAGCACATTACAGGGTATGCCAGCAATGATTATGACGGATACTAAAGACAGACGTTTTAGAAATGCAAATACACTGAATTATGATTTCAAAAAAATAATGGGAGAAGATCATCATTTGACTGCTCTTATAGGAGAAGAAAACATTACATATAATTCAAATGCTGTAACTACAACTATTCATGGATATCCTAAGTTTTTTGATTTTGATAAAGCAAAAAAATTAACAACTCAGGGAACACCACAATCTGTTGATAACTATTACAGCCCGGATGATAAATTATTGTCATTCTTTGGACGTGCAAATTATGATTACAAAAATCGCTACATATTATCGGCTACTTTTCGTGCAGATGGCTCGAGTAAATTCTTAGAAGAGAATCGTTGGGGATATTTCCCGGCTTTTGCAGCAGGATGGAAAATTTCTGAAGAGAATTTCTTAAAAAGTCAAAGTTGGATAGATCTTTTAAAAGTAAGAGCTAGTTACGGTGAAGCGGGAAATAATAACATACCTGTTGGCCAACAAATTCAGATTTTTCAATCTACAGCAACGACATGGATCAATGGAGTTACTAGTGTTTGGGCGCCTTCAAAAACAATGCCCAATCCTGATTTGAAATGGGAGACAACAGTTACTCAAAATTTTGGTTTGGATTTTGGGTTTTTCAAAAATCGCTTAAATGGTAATTTTGATGTTTATAAAAATATTACTAGTGACTTGTTAATTAATTTTCCTGTTCCGGGATCTGGATATGATTTTCAGTACCGTAATATGGGAGAAACGCAAAACACAGGTTTCGAGGCTACTATTAATGTAGTTGCAATTGAAAAAGCTAAATACGGATTGAATTTTTCATTCAATATGGGAATAAACAAAAACCGTATTAACTCATTAGGAGTTATGAATAATTTTGGAGCAGCTACTGGTTGGGCTTCTTCACAAATTGGAGATGATTATCTAATCGAGGTTGGTTCTTCTTTAGGAACTATGTACGGTTACAAAAATGATGGAAGATATGAAGTTTCAGATTTTGATTATGCCGCAGGAAAATATACTTTAAAAAGTGGCGTAGTTAGTACTGCTACTACTTTAGTTGGTGACGGAAGTTCTATTAAACCTGGAGACATGAAATTAAAAGATATTAATGGTGATGGTAAAGTAGATATAAACGACAAAACCGTAATTGGTAATGTTAATCCTAAAAGTTCTGGTGGTTTTGTAATCAATGGAAATGCTTATGGATTCGATTTAATGGCAGCTTTTAACTGGAGTATTGGTAATGAAGTATATAATGCTGATAAAATTGAATTTTCGACATCTACAGCTTCTGGACAATATAAAAATTTAAATTCTACTATGGCTGATGGAAAGAGATGGACGAATTTAGATCCTGTTTCAGGTCAATTAGTAACTGATCCTGTTGCCTTAACAAGTCTTAATGCTAATACAACTATGTGGTCTCCTTATATGCGTAGCGCTATCTTTACTGATTGGGCAGTTGAGGATGCATCATTTTTAAGATTAAATACTTTAACGTTAGGGTATACAGCCCCTCAGATGTTTGTGTCTAAACTTGGAGTTTCTAAGTTGAGATTCTATCTGACAGCAAGCAATGTTTTTGTTTGGACTAACTATTCAGGTTCTGATCCGGAAGTTTCAACAAGAAGAAAAAATCCACTTACACCTGGGGTTGATTCAAGTCCTTATCCAAGAAGCAGACAAATGGTTTTTGGGATGAATCTTAATTTCTAATTTTAAATTATTACAAAATGAAACATAAAATAATAATAGCTGGATTGATAATTTCGGGTTTATTCAATTCTTGCCAACAATTTGAAGATGACTATTTAGATGCACCCGCAGAATCAACATTAGATGCGTCTTTGATTTTCTCTACAGCTGGACTTGCATCAGGCGCGATTGATGGAATAAAAGTACCATTTGCTGAGACTAACTCTTATAGAGGACGTTTTTTACCTTATTATGGATTAAATACGGATGTAGAATGGTATAATACTTCGCAAACGGCAGGTGATAAAGCAGATTTGTGTGTTTACGATGCCAAGCCAACTAATACGGAAATGAATACTACGAATAATGCTTATTCAATGATGTTTTCAGGTATTGAACGTGCTAACATTTGTATTAAGGGTATTCGCCAGTATGGAAATCCACTACCTGGAACAGAAATGGGTCAGTTATTAGGAGAAGCTTTAACACTAAGAGCTATTTACTACGCTGATTTAGTTAAATCTTGGGGAGATGTTCCGGCTCGTTTTGAACCTATAAGTACGGCCACTTTATACTTACCTAAATCAAGTAGAGATGTTATCTATAAGCAATTAATTGCAGACTTAGGAGAAGCATCAACATTGGTTGCGTGGCCTAACCAAACTGCCTATACAAGTACTGTAGAACATGTAAATAAAGCTTTTGTAAAAGCATTCAGAGCGCGTTTGGCTTTGGCAGCAAGTGGTTTTCAACAATATCCTGACGGAGTTAGAAGAAGTACTGATCCGGAACTTTCAGTTGGTAATATGTATGCATTAGCATTAAGAGAATCTCGTGAAGTAATTCAAAGTGGTTCTGCTCGTTTAGAATCTACTTTCGAAGGATTATGGAGAAAATACAATGAGGAAAATACTACTGCCGGAGGAGAATCGCTTTGGGAGCTTCCTTTCGCTGACGGACGTGGTAGAATGTTATTTACTTTCGCTGTAAAACACACGGCTGCTAGTGATCAGTTTCAGGCAAACGGAGCTAACCGTGGAGGTGTAGCAGGTCCGTTACCATTTGTTTTCTATGACTATGATCAAGTTGATACTCGTAGAGATGTTACTTGTGTTCCTTATAAATATGGTGCAGCAGTTAATAATATCGCTAAACAAGAAATAGGAACATTAGATACCTGGTATTTTGGTAAATATCGTTACGAATGGATGAAACGTTATGTGACTTCTACTAATGATGATGGAGTTAATAAAATGTATATGCGTTATGCTGAGGTTCTTCTTATTGCTGCTGAAACAGCAAACGAATTAGAAGGTCCTGGTGCAGCTGCGCCTTATTTGAAAGAAGTTCGTAGAAGATCTTTCCCGTCAGCAGCTCAGGCTGTAAAAGTTGACGCTTACGTAAGTGCATTAACAAGTAAAGACGCGATGTTTAATGCTCTTGTTGAAGAAAATAAATTTGAGTTTACTGGTGAGATGGAACGTAAGCAAGCCCTTATTCGTTGGAATTTGCTTAAAGTAAAATTAGATCAGGCTAAACAAAAAATGACAAACTTATCTGCACGTACAGGTGAATACGCTACTGTACCGACAACTTTGTACTATAAACTAAAAGCTGATAATGTATCTCTTGATATTTACGGATTAAACAGAGGTGAAAGCACAAATCCGGGAGCAACCTATTCAGCTGCTGTCTGGACATGGACAGGAACAGCAGCAGATGCTAAGATAAACTCATTGTATAAAGCAGGTGTAAATCCTGACAACAGACAATTCTGGCCAATCTGGCAAGTATTTATTGATGGAAGTAATGGGCAATTAACTAATGATTATGGTTATTAAGATCTTAGAAAAAATTAATAAAGTTATTATGATGAAAACAAAATATATATTAAAAGGATTAATAGCCACATTACTACTTACAATTGCAGTTTCAAGCTGCGAAAGTTATAATGAAGGGTTGCTGGATGGTATAGGTAATACAAGAGAATTTTCTCCAATCGCACTTACCGCAAAAGTCAAAAACCAAACTGTGGTTGAGCTTAACTGGACAGTAAATCCAGCTGCAGATCATTATACGGTAGAATTTAGTGCTGATGATACTGAATTTAAAACAATCTATAAAACACTACAAGTTACTGCTTCTCAATTGCCGCTATCTGTAGCGTTAGAAGGAGAAACTGTTTATGCTATACGTGTTAAAGCAGTGACAAATGGTTTAGCAGATTCAAAATGGTCTGTAACATCTGCAACAACTTTATCAGAGCAACTTTTCTTTCCAGTGCAACCAGCAGATATCGATGCTAAACAAGTTACTCTAAGATGGGTACCAAATAGTAGTGTGACTCAAATTACAGTTGCTCCCGGGAACATAACGCATGTAATAACGGCTGCAGAAAAAACAGCAGGTGTTGCAGTAGTAACCGGACTTACTGGTGAAACAGCTTATACTGCTACTTTATTAAACGGAACGAAGAAAAGAGGTGTAGTGACTTTTACTACAGGAATCGATATTGGAACAGGTATTTTGGTTAAACCAGAAGATAATTTATTCCAAAAGATTACTGATGCGCCTTCTGGTTCTGTTTTAGTTTTTATGCCGGGTGATTATACAGCTCAAACCGGATTAATAGCTATAAATAAAACATTAACACTAAGAGGTTTGAGAACAGCTGACAAATCAAAATTAAAAGTGAATTTCACTTTGGCTAATAATCCTAACAATGCAGCTGAAGTGGTTAGTTTTTCTCTAATCGATTTAGATTTAAATGGAACGGGTTTAGCCGGTGGGGCAATAGCAATTAGTGCAGCGGCTACGACACAATTAGGAGATGTTTTAATAAGCAACTGTAATGTTCATGATTTTCCTTCTCAATTAATGTACGGAAATGCATCTGCAAAATTAAAATCATTTACTGTTGACAATAGTGTTGTTAAAAATGTAAATACTGCAGGATCAGCTGATTTTATCGATTTTAGAACTACTTATGTTGCAAGTATTTCTTTGACAAAAAGTACATTTGATACTTGTTCATCACGTGACTTTATTCGTTTAGATGCTGCAGCTGGATTGACAGGAACTGGTCTAACAAGTAATGTATTAATTGACGCATGTACTATATATAGTCCTGCATTACCATTGGCAAGTAGAATTTTGTATTTGCGTTTTATTTCAAATACATCCACAGTGCGAAATACATTGCTTGCGGTGGGATCAGCAGTTTATACAAACTCAACTGCAACTGCTGCGCCGGTGTTTTCAAACAATAATAATTTTAATTCGCCTAATTTACAGCTAGCAGGTAGTAACAATAGACCTGATACTTCAGCAACTGTATTAGATCCACAATTTGCAAGTGCTGCTACTGGTGACTTTACAGTTAAAAATCAAACGATTATTGATAAAAAAATTGGTGATCCACGTTGGATAAAATAAGAAAATTGTAATATTTAGATTTAGTTGAAAAAGGGGTGCAATTTTGCATCCCTTTTTTATTGTTTTAAAACAAAATAACATTTAAATCTGCCTCTGTCTGTATTCATTTAATGGTCAGAGTTAAAAGAATTTTACTCAATATCCAAATCAAATTTCTCCAATAATCCAGCAAGTGCAGCATGTGAAACTTTTGTTCTTTTGATTTTATTTTCAGAAGGATCAAAAGCATAATTTCTCGAAGAACGAAAATCTGTTTTTTCCAGGATACATTCCACGAAAGTGGCATTGGCCAAATCACAATTTTTAAAAATGGCAAGTGATAAATCCGTATTTGAGAAATCGACGTCTTTTAAAGAACAATCGATAAAGTTAGTTTTCTTTAGTTTTTTGTAAATGAAGGTAGAATAATCCAAAAGGCAGTCCTGAAAACGCATTGAAAATAAAAAGCTATTGCTGGCACTGAAATCTAATCCCATTAATTTGCAGCCAATAAATTGAATGTTTTTAAGTCCGGTATTCTTAAGGATTGCTAACGAAAGATTACAGTTCTTAAATGTACAATCTAAGAAATCAATAGCACTAAAATCACTTTTGGAAAAATTGCAGTTGATGAATTCACAATTTGCAAATTCGTTATCTGATAATTTTTGTTCCGAATAATCAATTGTGTCAAAAGTTTTGTTTTGGTGTACGGTAGTTTCCATAATAATGAGATGAGGTTTTGGGCGGATTTGAATGTAGTTTATTCTAATTCGATACAATCAAAAATGTTATTTTGTAATACTGTTTCAGAAATTTCCTTTTCGCTATCAATTCGTAAAATGTTATCACAGTCCTCAAGATCAAAATTCCATTTGGCATGTGGTAGTAATTCCGTAAGCAATGCTGTGGCAAATTCTAATTTCGATTTTGTATCAACTGAAGTTTTAAAAACATGAATCATAAATCGGTTTTTTTATGACGCAAATTTCATGAAATGCTTTAGGAGTTGATAGGATTTCGCAATCAATAATTAGGATTTATCAATCATTTTTCGGTACTGAACAGGAGTTGTACCTTCATGTTTTTTAAAGAATCTGCTGAAGTATGACTGATCCTCATGACCCACCTGCATCGCAATTTCACTGACAGTAAATGTAGTTTGATAGAGTAGGTATTTTGCTTCAAGCATTATGGTTTCATCAATCCATTTGGTTGCCGACTTACCTGTAGCTGCTTTAATAGATTTATTTAAATGATTAGGTGTTACATTCAAAAGCGAAGCATAATAATTTACCTGATGATTTATTTTAATGTGATCGTAAATAAGTGCTTTGAATTTCGACGAGAGTGCCGTTGCAGCACTAGTGTCCTTTGTTGTTTTGATGTTGTTTTTATTCATTTCGCAGAACAAAGCCATCAAATACGATTGAACGATTTCTAAATTGGCTTTTTCGCTCGTAACATATTCATGTTGAAGGCGATTGAATAAATTGATAAAAAAAAGAAAGTCAGTTTCTGAAACAGGAATTTTTGGATTACCGCCAATTTTTAGAAAGTCAAATTCATTAATCATTTCGCTTCCACCATATTTTCCAATTAAAATATCAGGATGAAATTGACAGACAAAACCAACATGTTTATTATTTAAATGTTCTAATGAAAAAATCTGACCCGCCGGAACTACTATAATTCCGTTAGAATACGTATAGTACTCTTCAAAACCAATTTTGATACTATGAATTCCTGAAGTTATGAAAATAATAGTGTGACAACTGTGTTTAGAAGGCGGAACAGGAAATTGCAGCCCCATCATTTCTTCGATTTTCAAGCAAAAAAAATGGTCTGAATTTGATTTGAATAATAAATGTATTGGATTCTCTTCGCCAAGAAATCGTTCCCGAAATCCTTTCGCTCCGTATGTTTTTATTTTTTCGTTTGCCTGTTTTTTCATCTTTAATAATAAAGTCTAAAATCAAGCAATTGACAAAGGGCGTAATGTTTTTGGTACAATTCTTCAACAACTTCAGTAAGGTCGTCATTGTCCTGATACAAGCTAAAGAAAGCTTTATCAATAGTGCTGCTACTAGCTATTTTGTTGTAAGTCGATCCATAGCCCGAAATCGCACGGGCACCGGTAATATCAAGAAAATATTGTGCTTCGTCTTCTTTCAGGTCTAATATCTTTTTATTAGCAAAATGAATTATTTTACCTTTCATTTTACCTTCAAAAAGTTCTGCTATTTCTTCGAGACTATAATAATAGTCATGAAGGCAGATGTTGTTAGGTTCGCCGGGCATTACCAAATAAATGATTTCATAATCCTTAAAATTATGATCTTCATAAAGCAGCACATTTAAGCTTTCCTCCAGCCCTTCGATGGTGTCACAGGTTTTATAGATGCTGGCAATGCCTTGATCAATGGCAATTTCTTCTAAGTTTTTAACTACTTGAGTCTCCAAATAAGTATCAACATCAGGAACACCTTCCAGACAGAAAATAAATTTATCATGCTCCATAACAGTACACTTTCAGGTTCAGGGTGAGTGGTGAAAAGACGCTCTTTGTTTTCGTTTTGACAAATGTATTTTTTTATGTGGAAAAACTGTTACACGTTAGCAATTTTAACGTGGTTTTTGCAATCTTGTTTGTTTATCGAATACATATCACTTTTTTCTCAGACAAAATGAGAATAAAAGTTTTGGAAATACATAAAATAGATACAATTTAGAACAACAAATTTCATCCCTTTTTTCTATCAAACGACTAATTTTGAAGTACTGAATTTACACTTCCAAATTAAATAAAAACAAGTCAAAATGGTAAACGAGAGAGTGATGGAGAAATTGGCAATCTTAGCCGATGCTGCGAAATATGATGTTTCATGTTCCTCTAGTGGAAGCAAACGTGAGAATAAAGATAAAGGACTTGGAGATGCTAAAGGATATGGTATCTGTCATGCTTATACAGAAGATGGCCGTTGTGTGTCGTTGCTAAAAATTTTATTGACGAACCATTGCATTTTCGACTGTGCCTATTGCGTCAGCAGAAAAAGCAATGATGTAAAGCGCGCTGCTTTTACAGTGCAGGAAGTGGTTGATCTTACAATCGGTTTTTACAGACGAAATTATATTGAGGGATTATTTTTAAGCTCCGGTATTTTTGACAATCCCGATTATACAATGGAACGTTTGGTTCGAATTGCAAAGAAATTGCGTTTGGAAGAAAATTTCAATGGATATATTCATCTAAAAGCTATTCCGGGCGCGAGTGAGGAATTGATGAAACAAGCTGGAATATACGCAGATCGGTTAAGCGTAAATGTTGAAATGCCAACGGAACAAAGCTTGAAATTATTGGCACCAGATAAAAATCATATTGATGTGATTAAGCCAATGGAATACCTGAAAAATGAAATTGTTGGTCATAAAGAAGAAAAGAAACTGAATTATAAAGCGCCCACTTTTGCTCCGGCAGGTCAGAGCACCCAAATGGTTATTGGCGCAACAAAAGAAAGCGATTTGGAAATTCTGGGCATGGCAGATTATTTTTATGAAAAGATGAATATGAAGCGTGTTTATTATTCCGGTTACGTGCCTATTAGTTATGATAGCAGACTTCCAGCTATTGGAACACCTGTTCCTATAATACGTGAAAATCGCTTGTATCAGGCGGATTGGTTAGTTCGTTTTTACGGATTTAAAGTAAATGAAATTGTGGGTCACAACCAGCCCAATCTTGATCTTGATATCGACCCAAAACTGGGTTGGGCCTTGCGAAACCTCAACCAATTTCCGGTTGATGTTAACACTGCTGATTTAGAACTTATAAAGCGTATTCCGGGAATAGGATATTTGAGCGCCAAAAAAATTGTTGCAGCGAGACAATATAAAAAACTACTTCCGGACGATTTAAAAAAATTAGGAATTGCTTATACACGTGCCAAATTTTTTCTGGCGTTTGCTACTCCATTTCAATTACAGCGGGATTTAACTTCGATTCAAATCAAAGATCAAATTTTAAATCTGCAAAACAGTAAATATAAAAATGACTTCTCGAATCAACTTGCTTTATTTTAAACAAAATGATACAGGTAATTTACGACGGAACTTTTGAAGGCTGGCTTACAGCGGTATTTGAAATTTATGAATATAAATTTGATGATGTTGTTTTTGCCAAAAATGAGGCTTCTGCGGCTTTGCTTTTTGCAACGCACCATAATGTAATGACCGATTCCGAAAAAGCAAACCGGGTTTTAAGCGGACTGAAAAAACGCCTTTCGGCAGGAGGATTTTCAGATTTTTATAAAGCTTTTTTTTCTGATATGGATGAGATTGAACAGATCCTATTTCAATTTGCCAAATATGCCTTGGCAAGTTCAAAAAATATTGAAGGAGATTTTAGCAACAGTGCGGTATGGGATTTAAGAAAAGCAGCCAGATTGACCAGAAGAGAAGCACATCGAATGGAAGCATTTGTTCGTTTTAAACTCACAAAAGATAATTTATATTATGCCATCGTTGAGCCGGATTGCGATGTTTTGCCCGTTATAGAAAACCATTTTAAAAAACGCTACGCCGACCAGCGTTGGTTAATATATGATGCAAAGCGTAAATATGGTATTTATTATGATCTCGAAAATGTTTCGACTATAGAATTGCAATTTAATGCTGAATCAAATTCTTCTAAATTCTTAGCTGAAATATGCGATGAACAAGAAGAATTTTTTCAGAATCTGTGGCGTTGTTTTTTCAATAGCGTGAATATCGAGTCAAGGAAAAATATGAAACTTCATATGAAGCATATGCCAAAAAGATATTGGAAACATCTGATTGAGAAAATTCCAAATTTGAAATAATACAGAGAAAATTATATTTAAGAATGAATCACTTTTTCTTCTTCAAGATCTAGATAATACATCTCTTTTCTAATGATGGATTCGTCAAGTGTTTTATCTTCTTTATTTTTATTGAGCAACCATTGTCTTTGATGATCTAATAAGTCAAGGTAAATAATTTTGAGCTCGGTTCCTATGGATTCGTCATCGATGCCTTTACTGTGATGCTCTAATTTTTGAATAAGCTGCTGCAATGAAGTGTTCGTTTCTAATTTATCGTTATAATTTGTTTTTAAATAATCAATTGCATATTCTGCCAAATCTTTTCGCAAAATAGTAGATGCTTCATCGCGAGGTATTGGATCATAAATATCTGTCAAGTTAATTTTTCTGATGAAATATGGCAAGGTCAATCCCTGAATTAGCAAAGTCAAAAGAATCACAATAAATGTGATAAATAAAATCAGGTTGCGTTGCGGAAAACCATTTCCGTTATTCAAATACACCGGAATTGATAATGCAGCTGCTAATGAAACAACACCTCTCATTCCGGTCCAGCCCAATATAAAAGGAGTTTTGTAGCCTGGATGTCTTCTGTCTGCAACAGTAATAAAATTACGGGCAATTAATGTTACAATCACAGCGCCGTATGAGGATACGATTCGGCTTATGATTAAAACAAAAGTGATTAAGACGCCATATCCAATTGCCTTTATAAGGCTGACACCTTCTAATCCGGCGGTGATTTGTGGTAAATCCAACCCGATTAACATAAAAACCAACCCGTTTAAAATGAAGCAAAGGCTTTCCCAGACATTTATTCCTTGTATGCGAGATCTGCTACTCAGAAATCGGTGCCTGTTATTCGCTAAAAGCAAACCGCCGCTTACTACGGCCAATACTCCTGAACTGTGCACTTCTTCAGCAGCGAGATATATAATGTAAGGCGTAAGAAGAGACAAAACAATGTCGACATTCGCATTGGTCGGCAAGTATTTGTGGGCTTTCATAAAAAGAAATCCAATTAACAATCCAATAGCAACTCCGCCAAAAATCATCCAGCTAAAACTTATTGCTGCTTTGTAAAATATAAATTGTTCTGTTGCAACAGCTACCATTGCAAATCTGAAAATAATCAAAGAAGAAGCGTCATTCAACAAACTTTCGCCTTGGAGGATAGATGAAATTGTTTTGGGAACTTTGACGAATTTTAAGATTGCTCCGGCACTTACCGCATCTGGCGGAGATACAATTCCACCCAATAAAAATCCTAACGCAAGTGAAAATCCCGGAATAATATAATTCGCAACCAAGGCAACAGAAAGTGCCGAAAGAAATACGACAACAAAAGCAAAGCTGGTAATAATACGACGCCAGCGCCACATTTCTTTCCAAGAAACAGTCCATGCGGCTTCATACAAAAGCGGAGGAAGAAAGATGAAAAATATCAGGTCAGGCTCAATTTGAATAATTGGCACTTTTGGAATAAAACTGATCGCCAATCCAGCCAATACGAGGAGTACAGGATAAGCGACTTTTATTTTATTAGCCAACATAATCAGTAATAAAATAACTATAATAATACCCAAATAAAAAGGAAAGTTGTCCAGCATCTGTCTAATGTACAATTAAAATTTTTAATTTAAGCTTCGGTATTCATTAGGCGTATAACCTGTGTTTTTTTTAAACATTCGATTAAAATGCTGCGGATATCTAAAACCGAGTTCAAATGCTATTTGACTAATCGATTTATCGGTATCAAAGATTCTTTCTTTTGCCAAATTAATTAATTTTAACTGAATGTGCTCCTGTGGAGTTTTACCCGTTTCTTTTTTGATTAAATCCCCAAAATAATTTGGGGATAAATGCAAGCAATCTGCAAAATATCCAACAGATGGTAGGCCAGTTTCCTGAACGCTTTCAGTCGCAAAATACTCTTTTAGCAAATTTTCAAATTTCGATAATATATCAGTATTGATATTTTCGCGTGTGATAAACTGCCTGTCATAAAAACGAACACAGTAATTAAGCATTAATTCAATATTGTTGCTTATAATGCTTTTGCTGTGTTTGTCAATGGATTGACTTAATTCGTATTCTAACTTATGAAGTAAATCTATAATAATCTGCTGTTCTTTCAAAGATAGATGAAGCGCTTCAAATGAATCATATGAAAAAAAAGAATAGTGACTTATTTGTTTTCCTAAAGATGTCCCTTTTATTAAGTCAGGATGAAAAAGAAGCGCCATTCCTGTTGGCTGATAATCATCCTTGTTATTAACTTCTATAACCTGTCCAGGCGCAATGAAAACCATTGTTCCATCATCATAATCATAATTATTGCGTCCGTATTTTAATTCGCCGCATTTTCCACCTTTCAAGAAAACAGCATACAATTCCAAATGCATGCGACAATTGTTGGGCAATGCTTTTGTGTTAGAATTATCGAAAACACTTATTAATGGATGTTGTGTTTCAATGCCTTTAAGATCATTGTATTGCGAAACTTTTTCAACTTTTATAATGTGTTCCATTTTTGGATTCTTTAAATTTATAACACAAATATAGTATTCAGATTATTAAGAAGTTAGTGTGATTGTTCAAATCAGTAAAAATGGTAATAATTACAGTAATATGTATTACGGAAAGTATTCAATATAAAAGGAAATTTGTAGTGTCATTATTTTCTTGATGCAAGAATTTAGGATTAAAAAAATAATTCGCGATTGAAATACGGTTTAAAGAATTAAAATATAAAATTATGGAAAAGAGAAGACTAGGAACACAGGGATTAGAAGTTTCTGCATTAGGATTAGGTTGTATGGGATTAAGCTTTGCATATGGTACTGCGATGGACAAACAGCAAGCGATAAAAATAGTTAGGGAAGCTTACGAACAGGGAATTACATTTTTTGATACGGCAGAAGCTTATGGTATTGCCAACGAAGAATTGGTTGGAGAAGCTTTGAGTCCTTTTAGAAAAGAAGTGACCATCGCGACTAAGTTTGGTTTTAAAGATGGAAACGCTCTTAACGGACAAGATAGCCGACCAGAAAATATTAGAGCTGTAGCGGAGGAATCTTTAAGACGCTTAAAAACAGATGTTATTGATTTATTTTATCAACATAGAGTAGATCCAAATATTCCTATCGAAGATGTTGCGGGAACTGTTAAAGATTTGATACAGGAGGGAAAAGTAAAATATTTTGGACTTTCAGAAGCGGGTGTTGAATCTATTCGCAAAGCACATTTGGTTCAACCGGTAACTGCTTTGCAAAGCGAATATTCAATTTGGTGGCGCGAGCCTGAGTTGGAAATTTTACCAGCACTTGAAGAATTAGGAATTGGTTTTGTGCCTTTTAGTCCATTGGGAAGAGGTTTTTTAACGGGTGCAATTACTGAAAATACAAGTTTTGAAAGTACGGATTTCAGAAATAATTTACCTCGTTTTAGTGAAGACAACAGAAAAGCAAATCAAAAATTGATTGATTTACTATCTGTAATTGCTTCTCAAAAAAATGCCACTCCCGCACAAATTGCACTAGGTTGGCTTTTAGCACAAAAACCATGGATAGCACCAATTCCAGGAACAACAAAATCACACCGATTAACAGAAAATATTGGAGGAGCTTCAATTCATCTAAGTGCAGATGATGTCAGAAAAATTGACGATGCTTTTTCTCAAACTACTATACAAGGAGATCGTTATCCTGCTCATCTTCAAAAAGCAGTAGGGAAATAATTTAAAATTTTGAAAAACAAATCAGTTATTGTAGTTGTTTATTGATAAAAAGATCTAAAGGTCAGGCAATAAACAACTACAGTAAATTTTTTATTGTAAAATGTATTACCATTGAATTATCCTAAAACAATTCCAATTGATTATTTGGATTTGAAGGTTTGCTTTTGGGAGGTTTAGCCTCTCCAAAAATAGTTCTTCCGCCATATTTGTGTGATTCGTCGCGCTCTCTTTGAATCAAGGCGTCAAAATTAGTGTTGGGTGTAAAACTTTCTTCTGCTTTTCTTGAGATTTCAGATAATTTGCGAATAGCTTCTATTTTATCATTATTTCCAATTTTAGCTCGATTAATGGCTCTTTGCAAAGTATCGATTGTTTCATCATAAATTTTTATCGGAACAGGAAACGGATGTCCGTCTTTTCCCCCATGAGCGAAAGAAAAACGGGCAGGATCTTCAAAGCGGGTAGGAGTGCCGTAAATGATTTCACTAACCAATGCTAACGATTGCAGGGCTCTCGGTCCCATTCCTTTTAAAAGCAAAAGTTCCTGAAAATCTTCGGGTTTGTTTTCATGAGTTGTCCAAAGCATTGCGCCGAGCCTTTTCATATTAACATCTTCCATTCTAACATCATGATGCGCGGGCATAGAAAGATGCTGCATTTCTTTCATGATTTTTGTTGGAGATTCTTTTGATAATTCTAAAATACCTTCTCGAGATTTTGTCGCCGCCTCAGCGGTAAGATTTAAAATAGTACCTTGATTTTCGCCATAAATAAAGGTATGGGGTTCGTTTATAAAAGACTTTAAATCCTGCGAATGCCAGTGATATCTCCTTGCCGTTTTTGAGTTAGGGTTCATTCCTTGTTGAATAACGGCCCATTGTCCTTTATTGTCAACAATAAAATTATGCTGATACAGTTGAAATCCATCCTGAATGGCTGTATTGTCTACTTTGGCTGTAAGTCTGCTACAATTCGCAAGATTATTTCCATCAAGGCCTGTTTTTTCGCCAACAAATAGAAGTTCTTGTGGGGTGGCTATGGAATGCTTGCCTTTACCTCCGCAGATATAAATTCCGAGTTCTTTTGAATGTGGATTTACAGATTTTTTTAATGCCCCAAGTACAGAAGTTGTAATTCCCGATGAGTGCCAGTCCATTCCCATCACAGCGCCAAAACTTTGAAACCAAAAAGGATTACTTAGTTTACTGATTACTTCGGATGTGGAAAATTCCATAGCAATCGTTTCTACAATGGCAAAGCCAAGTTTCGACATACGTTCAGCAAGCCATAATGGAACATGACCATAGTGTAATGGAAGATCTGCTGTGCCGGAACGCTTCATTTAGTGGGATTTGTATTTATACAAAAATAACTAAAATACGTTTAAATGCCGGTTGGGTTGAAAAGATGTTACAAATTGGAACTGTTTATTTATCCTGTTCTAAATTGTCAACAGCCGAAATCTGATCCAATATATTGGTCTGGTTAGGCGAAATGTAGTTTTTTACTTCTTGCGGAGTTTCTTTCTTAAAAAGAATATCTAAGGCATGGTATAATTTTAATAAAACATCTTTGTCTTCTTTTGCAATGTCTAAAGCAGTATTAAAATTAAAAACATAATTATTAGAATTACGTACTTCTACTTTTATAGTTTTTGATGTGATTTTAAATTTAACTATGTCCATATTTATAACGTGTTAACTTTTTAGATTTTTCTATTATGAAATTTCGGGATGCTAATTTTCCGAACATTCTACTAAAAAGTATTAAAGATATTTAATTATTTAGAGTTATGGCTTAATTATTTACTGTAATTTTTTATATAGTAAGAAAATAATTCCAATAAAAAAACCTAATAAATTGATGATTAGGGTTTTGTTTTTTGTAGCCCTAAAGGGACAATTTTCGAACCATTTTTTTGATGATTTAAAAAATATATCCGCAGGGCAAATGTCGAATTTTTAAATGAAATTACTTAATTTACTTAAAAAATAATTAAGAGATTAGAGATTCATATATTTCAATTTTATAATACATAATTGAAATGTTCAAAAAATTAAAATGCATTGTCTACTTTTTTTAAGAAAGTTTTTTTATCTGACTCTATTCACTATTATCCTCCCTTTTGATGACCAACATATCTGGGGTTGAACTAGATGAATGGGGTTATGATTGTGAGAGTTTTATAAAACATCTGCAAAATAGATCGGCGAATGTTTTCCATATAGATTATTTGTAGAGAATTAAAGTCACATTGGTTAGATTCACGTTCCTGCTACTACAAAAGTCAAAGGATACTAACAAATATTTATAAGTTATTATAAAGTATCTATTTTAAACCCAACACAACATTTTACTAAGTATTACTTATTATCGAACAAGAATCGAGCTGTAATTAATCCCTAAATTTTGTAAATAACATAGAAGTCAAATAGCTTGAATTATAGGATTTGTGCATCTACAACTTGGCATGGTTCCAATTTATAATGCTACTTATCAATTTGTATCTTGCTTGTACTCAAATGCATTATAAATATCTAAGAAATGGAAATTAATTTGATGTAATATTAATCTATTCTTTACCGACTTTAAGGTATGAACTCAAATGGACTCTATTCTTTTTCTCGTCCAAAACGTTCAAAAACATTTACATAAGTATTAAAAATAATTTTGTGTTTTTCGTATAATGTTATGTCTTTGTTATGTTCCATAACTTGTAAAAGACTTCTGTAGCGCTCAATATCAGTGATAATATCCATTGCTAAATCGGTTTGATCTCCTGTCGTCAATGTTGCGTAATAATTTAAATTCTCTTTATATTTTTGAACTAGTTTATTAAGCAAGTCATGTGCTTTTGCAGTTTCTCCAACTTTGTAATATCCATTTGCAAACGGTGCTACCAATGAATAGTATCCGTATTTATCCACAGGTAATTTTGTCATTGCTAAATTAATTACATTTTTAGCTTTGTCTATTTTGCCCTCTGCAATTAATTGATCGCTTAAACGAGATAAATTAGTGCGATAGTTTATACTGTTTCTTCTTGTTTCAGGATCATGGTATATTTTATCACTATCACTGTTACCCCAATCCCATTTCATTACAATATCATACATTTTGTCGGCATCAATTTGTCCCATATCCATTGGTCCGCCATCTTTTGAAGGAACATTTCTAACAGGGACTAATTTGTATACCATTCCATCTAATTGTAAGTAATCTTTTAACCATAAATAATCTTCATCGTCAAAAGCACCACCACTAAAGTAAATTGGTCTTTTCCAGTTATTGTTTGCTAATATATCAAGCATCATCAAACGATTTTTGTAGATCGCACTTCCTTTAATGTCAATATCCATATAAGGTACAATAGAATCATTGTATTTAGGATTAACAACCTTATTTTGTATGATTAGTTTTTTATCAACGGGAACTCTGATTTTATTGGTTGGATAAAAATGGATTTCTTGTCCGTTTTGTAAACCTACAGTCGATTTTGGATTTTTAATAAAACTAATAAAGTCATTGATATTCCAGCGTGTTTCAACTTTTGGAAGGTGCATTACGTAATCAAGTTTATCGCCCACATATTCATCATGAGTGAATGATATTGGTAATGGATCTGATTCATATGATTTTGCTTTCATCTGGTCAATATACCAATCAGTCATAAATAAGCTTGAGTTTACCATTTTAACATCTGTTCGAAAGCCTTCGATTTCTTGGGCATACCATAATGGAAAGGTATCATTGTCTCCAATAGTAAATAAAATAGCGTCTTTGTCGCAAGAACTTAAAAGAGATTTCGCAAATGCAACAGCAGTATATCGATTTGATCTATCGTGATCATCCCAGTTTTGAGATGCCATTAAAATAGGGGCTGCTAACAAACTTCCGGCAATAATAATTAGTCCGGCAATTTTTGGAGTAATAAATTTCTGGATACTTTCGTATAAGGAGTAAACTCCAAAACCTATCCAGATCGCAAACACATAAAAGGATCCTACAAGTGCATAATCTCTCTCCCGAGGTTCAAAAGGTCTTTCGTTTAGATAAATTTTCAATGCAATACCAGTAAATAAGAACAAGGCTAAAAGCACGTAAAAGCTTTTAAGGTCTTTATTAGCGTGATACATTATTCCAATAAGTCCTAAGATAAAAGGAAGGAAGAAGTAAACATTTCTTCCTTTGTTGTTTAAAACATCTGAAGGTAAATTGTCTTGAGAACCAAGGTGTAAGGAATCAAGAGCTTTGATTCCGCTGATCCAGTTTCCGTCAAGATTATCATATTTACCCTGCTCATCGCTTTGACGTCCTACGAAGTTCCACATTAAATATCTCCAGTACATGTATCCAAATTGATATTCGAACATAAAACTGAAATTGTCTACAGTGGACGGTTTTTCTATTATTAAATATTTGCTATAGCTTCTTAAGAATTTAACATAGCCTTCGTTGTCAATTTGTTTTTGAGCGTAAGCTTTTCTAAATTCAGAAACCGTTTTTTCAACTTCATTACGCAATTGTGCAGTCGCTTTGTTGTATTCTTCTTCACTTAACTGACTAGCATCAATTCCATATTCGGCTAAATCCTCTTCATAAGCATAATTTGGATTTATTTTAAACGCAGGAGGATTTGTAAAATTGATATAGTTTTGAATGTGTCCCGTTTCAGTACTCCACATTCTTGGTAGAATCGTTTTTTGATTGTCGTCAGAATTTTGATCTGCGTTTTTATAATTGTTGGTAATGATGTATTTACCTGTTTTATAATCTCTTTCGTAGTTAGGTTTTTTGTCCAAATACGGATTTTTTTCGTCAAGTCCAGCAAATACTTCCGTGTATTGAGGTCCATAAAACAATGGATTAACGCCATATTGTTCACGATTGTAATAAGCTAAAACCTCTGTAGCATCTGATGGCTTATTTTCGTTAATTACAGTGTTTGCGTTTGCACGAACAGGCAGCATCATCCAAGTAGAGAATCCAATTAAAATAAATAAAACACAAAGAATAATAGTGTTATAGAAAATTAATCCTTTTTGTTTCGTGTATTTTAATCCAAAATAAAAGAAAGCAATAAAAAGTAAAGCAACAAAAATGGTTCCTGAGTTAAAAGGAAGTCCCAAACTGTTTACCATAAATACTTCGGTTTTTCCAAAGAAAGCCATTGTTAACGGTAAAAGTAATTTGAAAATGAATAATAAAATCGCGATTACTACAGCATTCGCAATAATAAAATTTTTAAGAGTAACTTTTTCGTAATGTTTAAAATAATATAGAAACCCAATTGCAGGAATTGTTAGCAAAGCCATAAAGTGAACTCCAAAAGAAAGCCCAATAACAAGTGAAATGATTAACAACCATCTATTTCCTTTAGGCTGGTCCATATCTTGTTCCCAACGAAGACCAAGCCAGAAAAGCAATGCAATTAATAAAGATGCCATCGCGTAAACTTCGGCTTCAACGGCATTAAACCAGAAACTATCAGAGAAAGTATAGGCCAATGCACCAACAAATGAACTTCCTAAAATAACAATTGAATTGTTTTGGTCGATTTCTGCAAAACGAGCTACAATTTTTTTCAAAATCATAGAAGATGACCAAAACATAAAAAGAATAGTAAAGGCGCTAGAAAAAACAGACACCATATTTACCAACAATGCGACATGTTGATTATCAATAGCAAACATGGCGAAAAAAGCTCCCATCATCTGGAATAAAGGTGCTCCCGGTGGGTGACCAACTTCTAGTTTAGCGGCTGTAGCGATATATTCGCCACAATCCCAAAAGCTCATAGTAGGTTCAACAGTCAGTGTGTAAGTAGTTAAAGCGATTGCAAATGCAAACCAACCAATAATTGTATTCCATTTATTGAAATTGAATTGTGTCATATTTTGATGTTAAAAATTTTGTATATTTTCTATTCTACAAAGAAAATGTTTTATTGTTTCAAGAAATGAGCATTAACATAAAAGTGAAGATCAGTAAAAAGACTAAAGAAGGTAAATTTTATTGATATTTTGGAATACAAAAGTGAATCGTTTAATTTTTGATGGAATATTAGCCTAAATTTCTATAGAAAGTAATTCCGTTGCAAAACCAGCTTATATTGCTTACGGTTGGTCTCGTGATCCATACTGCACTTTGGACAATTCAGCAGATTTACCAGCTTCACCGTTTAAAATGGCATTGAACGCTTAGAAAGAGTTAAAAATTATCGAAGATTCTTTCATTCAATACGGCGGAAAAAGTAGCATTAATTCAGGCTCATCAACAAACTTAAAAGTGGGACAAATTGATGGAATCGAAAATCAATCATTTTTAAAAATTGATTTGAAAGACTTAGACTTTACTAGGATTGAGAATGCGAAATTGAGGTTGACTGCAAGCACAGCTGATTTTGCTACCTTATCTGCCCATATCACTACTGCCGATTGGAAAGAAAGTGAAATTAATGGAATCAACGCACCGCAATTAGACGAGCAAATAGGAACAATTTCGATTAATAAAGGAGCTACGACGTATACTTTAGATATTACTACTGCAATTAAAGAGGTAATTGCAAATGATAATGATTTCTTGTCAATTGCCTTAAAAAGTGAAAATGGTTCGGTTAGTTTTTTTAGTAAAGAGAATGCTACAGATCAACCCGTACTAATTTTAAACGAAGAAGAGACGAATTTAGGAACGGATCAATTTGCACAATCAGAAGAATTTTTTTTGGTTTATCCAAATCCAGTTAAAAACAATATATTAAAAATTCATTCTAAAAATTTAAGTGAAAATTTGACAAAAATTAGCATGGTAAGTTTATCAGGACAATCGTTTCCTTTCCCTAGTTTTTCTGGTCGAGAAGAACAACAATTGGATTTGAGCAGATTGTCATCAGGAACTTATTTTTTAGTTATAGAGTCGTCTGATAATCAGAAATTCAATAAAAAGATAATTGTTCCTTAAATAATAGGCTTTAAGTTTTCTAATAACATAACTATTTCAATAAATGTTGACCATAGCAGTTTAAGCTCCCTAGGGGCGTACTATTTATAGCAGTATTGCCAAATCAATAATAGATCCATCTGAGCGATTTTTTTTATAAAAATTTAATATGAGTTAGAATAAAATGAGAACAAACACCTTGAAATTTATTTGTTTTTTAGTGGTAGCTTTCTTTTACAATTGTGAGGTAAGTTCGGCACAAGATACAATTGGAAAAGCTAAAATCATGAGCATGATTAGTAATCCGTTACAATTGAATAACGGAAAAATTGTACAGTCGAAAAAAGAGTGGTTTAAAAAACGCCGACCAGAATTACTCGATTTTTTCACCACACAGGTGTATGGTCAAATGCCTGATAAACCAGCTAATATGCGCTTTGTCATTACCGAAGATAATAATTCAGTTTTCAATGGTCTTGCTACACGAAAACAAATTAAAGTATTGTTTGAAGGAACAGAAACGGGCCAACAAATGAGCATTTTACTTTACACACCAAATGATATAAAATCTGCGCCAATTTTTCTAGGTCTCAATTTTAATGGCAATCAAGCAGTTAGTGACGACAAAAATATTGCAATTACAACTGATTGGGTAAATAGTAAAACTAAAGGCGTTATAAATAATAAAGCGACATGTTCTACACGAGGAATTGCTTCCAAACAATGGCCGTTAGAAATGATTTTGAAAAACGGTTATGGTGTGGCGACCATTTACGCAGGTGATATTGCACCAGATTTTAAAGAAGGATATAAAACTGGCGTTCAAACCTTGTATCCCGAATTGATGAATAGACCTGATAATTTGAGTACGATGGGAGCATGGGCGTGGGGTTTGAGTCGTGCTATGGATTATTTAGAAACCGACAAAGATGTTGATGATAAAAAAGTTATTGTAATGGGAACTTCTAGAATGGGGAAAGCCGCTTTGTGGGCAGGAGCAACCGATAATCGCTTTGGTATGGTAATTAGCAATGAATCTGGCGCGGGTGGCGCAAAATTGTACCATCACGTATATGAAGAAGACATCGCTCAAATTTGCCGTGTTTTTCCGCATTGGTTCAGCACTAATTTTCAGCAATTCAATCACAAAGATACTACGATTCCTTTTGACCAACATTTAATGATGGCCTTGATTGCACCACGACCTTTGTTGGTTGCAAGTGCTAAAGAAGGTTATGTTTGTGATCCATATGGGGAGTTTTTAGGAGCAGTAGCGGTTAGTCCTGTTTATGATTTTTTAGGTAAAAAACCATTGCCCATCCAGTTACTTCCAAAAGAAAATGAACCTGCTTTTGGGACATTAGGATATTATATGCGTTCGGGTAAACACGATATTTTCCCTTATGATTGGGAACAATTTATAGCATTTGCCAATTTGAATTGGAATAAGAAGTGATGCACTTATTATTTATATCGAATTAATGCCTTTAAAAAAAGATTAAATTTCAATTACGGATAACTTCTAGATTCGTGTTCTATTAATAACTTTACACTTTTCAAAAAAGAGTTAATCAGGTAATGTAAATTATTTTCTGTAGGTAATTTTAAAAATTACTCAATTCACGCTATTTCTTCTTCAGCATAAATTGAAAATTTAACTCAACTTTAAATTTAGCACAAGGTATTGATAAAATAATACCACGGTTAACGGAAATCATACTATATTTTTACGATTCTTAAATTTCATAATTTTCACTACATTATTCGATTGTAGTAAAAAAAGATCTTTAAATTTAGAAATAAGAAAAAAAATAGTTTTATGA